>NZ_JAUHIU010000015.1:0-200683 GCF_032381555.1 Bradyrhizobium sp. SZCCHNPS1003 | reverse complement strand
TTGGGCGTGACCTCCGTCGCGGCACCGAACGCGGCATCATCAAGAACGGCAAGATACTCGTCGATCGCTCGACCCGCGGCCTCCGGCGGAAGCCCCTTATCGCCTTCGATTCCCTTCTGTCGGTTGGCATCCGCCTTGATCAGGCTCGCGTCGACTGCGAACCCTTCGCCGCCGACCAGCCGCTCCCGGATGCAGCGGCGCAAGACGGTCTCGAACACGCGACGGAAGAGATCGCTCTCACGAAAGCGGCCGTGCCTGTTCTTCGAGAACGTCGAGTGATCGGGGACAGCTCCATCCAGACCCAACCGGCAGAACCAGCGGTAGGCCAGATTGAGGTGGACTTCATCACAGAGGCGCCGTTCCGAACGTATGCCGAAGCAATAGCCGATCAGGAGCATCCTGATCATCAGCTCCGGATCGATCGAGGGCCGGCCGATGTTGCTGTAGAACGGTGCCAACTCCCGTCGCAGGTCCTCGAAGTCGACGAACCTATCGATCGACCGCAACAGGTGGTCGGCTGGGATGTGCCTTTCCAGCGAGAACTCATAGAACAACGCAGCCTGTTCGACTTGCCGATGCCCCATCATGACCTTCAGTCCCGCCAATTAGACAGACTGAATCACCGATATCTCTGCGCCGCAACTGGCGACTTTTTCAACGAAATCGGCTGGAAGGGGACGCTGCTGACTTGATCGAAGATTCAGCTTCGGGTCAGATGTCGCCTTTCGGTCCTGCCGTGCACTACTTCCGGTTGGCCCCCGGAGCGGACATCGCCCGTGCAGGCGACGGACAGGCATGTCGGACGCCACGCCGCGGGATCGGCGATCCATCGGTTGATGTCGGATTCCCGCCAGCCTGCGCCGTTGACGCTGATCCTGAGTTGGGCTGGGAATGTGCCTTCGCCGATCTTGCGGTAGATGGTGGATCGGGACAGGCCGGTACGGGCAAGAACGGTTTTTAGGCGGACGATCCGATCTGGTTCGCGCATGGCTGCGCTGCCTCCTGCTGACTGCTCCTGATCTACACAGAGCAAGCAGTCGCGCGCGCAAGGGCGTTTTTCAAGGCGTCGTACTGTGGCGTGCAGACGGCGGCAAACAGGCTGGGTCAACGTTCGAGGCCTCGGTCTCTTCCAAAGCCTATGCCATGGGCGATGGCCAATTGCTGGCCGAGCCGGCCACCTGATTCGAAGGCGATGCCGAGGTCTTTCCTGCGGCTGGCGAGGACGGACTCCAGTTGTGGATCGCGTTCGAGGCCTTTGGCCATGTCGCCCATCGCCGCGCGCGTCGCCCTATAGCCGGACCTGTCGCCGGCCTGGTACTGGCGCTGGCTGGTGTGATCGAGCTTCTGCCAGCGCTCCACGAAGCGGTCGGCGCGGCGGCTCGGATCAATGCGCAGTTCGGTCTCGAGCTGGAGCGCGCGGACGGCGCGGTTGAGGCGTCCGCCGGCGGCCTCCCGGACCAGCTCGGGGTTCTTCTTGTAGGCGGCCTCAGCGTCGTGGGAGCCATAGGGACGCACCTTTTCGAAGGCCTGGCGGGCGGTCTGTAGCTCTTTGACCTGTTCGGGGCTCGCTCTGCCGCCCGTCTCATGCGCCGCGAAGATCGCATCCACGGCACGAGCATGGCGCACCAGCGCCCGGGTCCGCACGCGACGGGCTTCCGCTTCGGGATCTTGCGCCACGGTCCTTGCCGGCACTTCGGCTTCGCGCCGGTCGGCTGCCGTGCCGATGTTTTCTCTTTCGGGGGATCCCCGCTCGGGCCGTCGTCCGCCATCCCGGTCGAGCACCTCTCCAGGAACGCTAAGGCCGTCGAACATGCCGCGCAGCTTCTCCGGCACGGCCTTGCGCACGATCTCGGCCACGCGCTCGCGGAACGTGATCCCGCGCCGCGCGGCGTAGCTCTGGACGGGATCGGCACGGTCGTAATCCGAGGCCATGTCCTTCGACCGCTCGCGCGACAGGGCACGGTTGAGCCGATCCGCATCGATAAAATCGTCGCGGCCATAATGCAGGTCCACGCTGTCGCGATGCCGCGACAGGGCGACATAGCTGCTGTGGGCGTCCATGCCGGGCGTTGCCAGTACATGGACCCGGTCGACCGTCACACCCTGCGCCTTGTGGATCGTCGCGGCATAACCGTGGTCGATCCGGTTGTAGTCCTTGAGGTCGAAACGCACGGATCGGCCATCGTCGGTCTGCACAGTCATGGATCGCACGCTGACCTGCTCGACGGTGCCCAGCGTGCCGTTCTTCACGCCAAGGCCGCGCTCGTTCTGCAGGAACATGACGCGGTCTCCGCCGGCGAAGTCTCTCGCCCCGCGCTCGACCGCTACTCGCACCTCGTCGCCGAGATCGCCAGCGGCCCGCATCCGCTCGCGCGCTGCCTCGTTCAGCGCCTGCACTTCGTCATTGGTGTGGGTCAGGATGATCCGACTCCGATCCGGTGATGCCTGCCGGTCGCGGTCCCAGCGCTCAATCAGATCGCTGCGCGCCTGCTCGCGGGTCTGGGCCTCATGCACCATGCCGTGGGTGCGGTAGGCCTCGAGCGCATGGCCTACTTTGCCGGTCGCCAGATCGCGCGTGGCGTCGCGCTGCCAGTCCTCCCGCTGACGCCGCACTTCGCCGATCTCGGCGCCGCCGTGACGCTCATGGATTGACCGGAACGCAGCGCCCGCCTCGATGGCCTGCAGCTGCTGCGGATCGCCGACCAGCACCACCTTTGCGCCAGCCTCGGCAGCATGGGACAGCACGCGCTCAAGTTGCCGCGTACCGACCATGCCGGCCTCGTCGATCACCACCACATCGCTCGATTTGAGCAAATCACGGCCTTGTTCCCAGCCATGCTCCAGGCTGGCAATCGTGCGTGACGATATACCCGATCCGCTTTCGAGGTTTTCCGCGGCAATGCCGGACAGCGCCACGCCCCGGACCTCGAAGCCGGCCGCTTCCCATGCCTCCCGCGCCACCCCCAACAGCGCGCTCTTTCCCGTCCCGGCATGTCCGATAACGACGCCCAGATCGCGTCCATCGGTGACGTGCGCCAAGGCGTCAACCTGCTCGGATGACAGCAACAGGCCGCGCGCTTCCGCACCCGCCAGAGCGGCCTGGCGATCCGCGTCGCGCACCTCATGGCGCTCCCGTTCCGCCATCAGTTCAGCGGCCCGGTGCAGGCGCTGTTCTGCCTCGATCATCCCGCGGGTGGTGAACCGATCCTCGCCGCGGGCGTCCTTGCCGAGTTCGACCAGATCGGGCGCTCCCTGCAGTGCGCCCACCACCTCATTGAACTGGTCGAGCCCGTCGCTATGCCGGTGCGCGAACCTCGCCATATCGCGACGGGTGAAGGTCGATTGCTGCAGGGTGATAGCGTCCAGTCCAAGCAAGGGATCGGCGATGATCCGCGCACCATTGCCGCGCGCGATCTCGCGGTGCATCTCGGCCCGGTCGGCCTCACCGACTTCTCCAGCGACGCCCCGAACCTCAATCCGTTTCGCCGGCGCGCCGATCTGGCTTTGCGGCTCCAGCGCGATGCCCTGGGCTTCCAGACTGCGATGGTCGATCCGTGCGTCGATGTCGAGCTCAGCCAGCCGCTCATTGGCGAGCTCCGCCCAGCGTTCGCGCCAGCGCTCGACCATCTCGGTGCGATTCCAGTCTCGTACCTTCTTGCCAAAGCCGTTCTGATCGACCGCGCGCAGGGTCAGCATGACATGAGCATGAGGTTTCGGCAGTCCGTCCTCGGCCCTGTCCCAATGCACATTGAGATCGGCGATCATGCCAAAGTCCACGAACTCGCTCCGAACAAAATCACGGGCTAGCTCGATGCCCTGCGCCTCACTCATCTCGCGCGGAAGCGCAAACTCCACCTCGCGGGCCAGCTGGGCATCTTTCCGGATTTCGAACGCTTCGACATCATTCCAAAGCCGCTCGCGATCGCGCCATGCCTCCGGCGCGTTCCCCGGCAGCATCACCTCGGAATGGACGACGCCGCGCTTCCCGGAAAAGTCTTGCTCGCGGCCGAGCCGCTCGTCGCGCAGCCGCGAAGCCGAGCGATAGGCGGCCGATGCCACCGCACTGCTCCCGGCCTTCCGGCCAATGACCTTGACGTAAAGATGGTAGATCGCCATCGCGATCCAATCACTGGCACAGCGAAGCGCACGTCGGAACGACGTATAAGCGCGCCCTCCCTCGAAAAAATCTCGGGAGGGACCAGCCCGTCCCGGCCAGTCCCGGCGACCTTACAGCATTGTGCCGGGCGCTCGGCTATCATTTCTCTATCAACGCGGATGGAAACGACGATGCGCAAGCCTAGGGACTTTGATGCTGAACTGAAGGCACTTGGGGACAAGGCGCGTGGCCTTAAGAGCCGCAAAGTGCAACAGCTCGGCGAACTGGTGATCGCTACCGGAGCCGACGCGCTAAGTGCCGATGAATTAGCGGGAGCACTGATCGTGCTGGCCGAGACAGAAGAGGCCGGAAAGAAGGAGGCATGGGCCAGGCGCGGGACCGCGTTCTTTCAAGGACGAGCGCGGCGAAATGCGCCAGCAACTGACCGCGACGTGGACGGCCCTCCGGCGCAACCGGGTGGCTCTCAACCGGCATCAGTCCGCAAGGGCGCGGCATGACATGCGCACGTGGCAGGTCGAGCGCCGCAAGCGCACGCGGCATCTCATCGAACTCGGTGGGCTCATCGTCAAAGCCGGTATCGCGGACCTAACTGGCGATGATCGCGCCACTATCCTTGGCGCGTTGCTTTGGATGGCTGCCAAGCTCAAGAGCGATCAAGGCGAACGGGCACGAGCGCTGTGGGCCGCGAAGGGGAAGCAGGCGCTCGAGGCGGACACTGCAACACACAAGGGGATAGATCGAACTGTCTCAGCAGTTCGTCGTTGATGCACAACAATTGCAAACTACCGCCAGATGGCTCGCCATCCGCGGTCGGTCCTGAACCACATCTGGTCGGCGGTCTCCTCGTCGCTTTGAACGCTCCACCCTTCGACAAGGAAGATAACGGGGCGCGTCCCAGCAGCGGGGGAACCGACGGCCGAGCCAGCAAATCCCGGATGAGCGCTACCACCGCAACCACGGCGCAGGCAATGAAAGTTCCGCGGTCAACGATCATGTGACGGCTCCTTGCCGCTCTAAGTAACCTCGTGCCAACCGCGATGATTTAAAGGCAGAGCTGCCACGGTTGATGTCTGTAAATGTGAAGGGTTTCGGATGCCGGCCGCATGATTGACGGCGCGGCACATTCGGGCGGCCGGCGTCCGAAAGCCTCCAAGGGAGGAAACCGCGCATGATGGGCAGGACTGGCGCGGCAGGCTCTATGGGGATTTGAGCGCTGCAGGTGAGCTGGCCGATTGAGTTTGAGCCGGTGCAGCGCGCGACGCGGCGGCGGTGCAGTCGCTGAACGGGTGGTGCACGGCCCCGGTCTCGACGTGTCGTCTGCGGATTGACGAGGACAGAGGAACGTTGGGGCGGACGCCGCCGTGACCGGTCGATGAGCGGCAGGCACTGCGAGCAACTTTGCACAATGGCGGGTGCGCGGTCATGAGGTATCGATCCTGATGGCGCCGGTTGGTGCGGTCGGTTGGTGACGCGGCGTTGCGCCTCGCTCAAAGACCTTGATGACGATCATGCGGCCGCCGCAGCATGGACAGGGCGACTTGGCCATGTCGACGATGGTCTCGGCCGGCTTATCCTCACGATCCCTGACGGCGAGCAGTTCGCGCGCGCGTGCGACGTTGTCGGCGCAGGCGCCCCGCGCCAGCAGGCCGTAGTGGCGGATGCGGTGGAGGCCCTTCGGCAGCACGTGGATGAGGAAGCGGCGGATGAACTCGTCTGTCGCGAGCGTCATCCGCTTTTGACGGTCGCGGCCGTCGACCCGGTAATCCTTCCACCGGAAGGTGACGCCGTGCCGGTCGAAGGCGATCAGGCGGCTGTTGGAGATGGCGACGCGGTGGGTATAGCGCGACAGATAGGCCAGCACGGCCTGTGGCCCGCCAAACGGACGCTTGACATGGACGACCCATTCCGTCTTGCGCGACGCTGCAAGCCATGCGGCGAACGATTGTGCTCCGGCGAGATGAGCGTCGTTGCCGAAGAAGCTCAGGCGCCCGGCCTGGTGGAGGGCGGCAAGACGCTCCAGGAACAGCCGCCGGAACAGGCGTGAGAGCACGCGCACCGGCAGGAAGAACCCCGGCCGGCAGGAAACCCAGCTCCGGCCATCGGGCGCGATCCCGCCGCCCGGCACGATCATGTGCACATGCGGGTGATGGGTCATGGCCGAGCCCCAGGTGTGCAGCACAGACATGATGCCGATCCTGGCGCCGAGATGCTTCGGGTCCGAGGCGATCGTCAGCATGGTCTCGGCCGAGGCCTTGAACAGCAGATCGTAGACGGCGGCCCGGTTGTGGTAGGCGATGTCGGCGATCCGGGCCGGCAGCGTAAACACGACGTGATAATACGGCACCGGCAGCAGCTCAGCCTCGGGGTCGGCGAGCCACTGCTTCGCCGCGGCGCCCTGGCACTTCGGACGGTGCCGGTTGCGGCAGGAGTTGTAGGCGATGGACGTGTAGGCGCAGTCCTCGCAGCGCGCGACATGGCCGCCGAGGGCTGTTCTGGACGGAGCGGCTTAGCGCATGAAGCGCTGCACCGGAATTCTGTGCTCGTCCTGAGCTGCCACCGAAGTTTCATCCAGCAGCGTTTAGAGTCCGGGTGGGTTGTACGCCGAGTGGCGCGGGTGGAGCAACGGGCGATTGGCGGAGCTGGTCGGGGTTGCGCAGCCGATCGCCCGTTGCGGTGAGGTTGGCGGCAAAGGCCGCAGGGGTCTGGTATCTCAGCGAGGAATGCGGCCGCGCGTTGTTGTAGTCGGCAACCCAGGCGGCGAGCCTGCGCCTGGTATCATCGAGACCGAAGAACAGCGTTTCATTCAAGAACTCGTCGCGCATCCGGCCGTTGAAGCTCTCGACGAAGGCGTTCTGGATCGGCTTGCCCGGTGCGATGAAGTGCCAGTCGATCGCGTTGTCCCTGCACCAGGCCAGCATCGCGTTGCTGGTAAACTCGGTGCCGTTGTCCGAGACGATCGAGCCCGGCTTGCCGCGCCGGGCGATGATCGAGGTCAGCTCCCGCGCCACCCGCCGCCCCGAGAGCGAAGTGTCGGCAATCGCGCCCAGGCACTCCTTGGTGACGTCGTCGACGATGTTGAGGATGCGGAAGCGCCGCCCGCCTGCGAACTGATCGGACACGAAGTCCAGCGACCAGCGCGCATTCGGCCTCGCATCGACCAGGATTGGCACGCGGACGCCGCAGGCCTTGCGGCGGCTGCGGCGCTTGCGCACCGCGAGCCCTTCCTCCCGGTAAAGCCGATGGATGCGGTTGATCCCGGACGGCTCGCCCTCCCGCCGCAACAGAATGAACAGCCGTCGATAGCCGAAGCGCCGCCGCTCGCTGGCGAGCTCGCGCAAGCGGCCCCGAAGCGCGGTGTCGGGGGGCCGGCGGGACCGGTAGCGGACCATCGTCCGGTCCGCTCCGACGATCGAACAGGCCCGCCGTTCCGACAGGCCCAGCTTGGCCTGCAGGTGCGCCGCCGCGGCGCGCTTGGCGGCAGGCCTTACCATTTTTTTGAGAGCAGCTCCCGCAGCGCGGCCGCATCGAGCATCTGCTCGGCCAGCAGCTTCTTCAGCTTGGCATTCTCGTCCTCGAGCGCCTTCAGCCGCTTGGCTTCGGAGACGTCCATGCCGCCGAATTTAGCCTTCCAATTGTAGAACGTCGCTTCCGAAATCCCGTGCTTCCGAGCCAGATCGGCCGTCTTCGCACCGGCCTCGTGCTCCTTCAAAACCGCGATGATCTGCTCTTCCGTGAACCGCTTTCGCTTCATCTGTCCGTCCTTCGTCAGGCCGGACTCTAAATCGTTCTGGAGGAAATTCTTAGGGGCAGGTCAGTCCATGCCCGCGGATCGACGGCGCCTTGTTTGTGTATCAATGGTGGGCCGGTTTGCACTCACCAGATAGCCACAAGCGTTTTGTTTGATAAGATGCACGACATGCGCCCCTCCGAAGCTCTCTTCTGGTTGAAGCTTTGGCATCGCGAAAAGTCGTGGCAACGCGGCTTGCAAGATGAACGGGAGGCCAAGCTGGGATGTAACAGCGACGACGGGCACCCGAGTTCAGGATACAGATCTTATCCTCCGCGACCGTCATGTCCCGGCTGCAGGTCCAAGGGACTCTTTCCAGTGCGGATAGGTCATCCGGCCGTTGAGCTCGAATCGCATTGTGAACGGACCATCCGTGAGCTTGGGACCGAAGCTGATCGTCTCGCCCTGCAATTTTGCAGCCAGGATCTCACCTGTGGGTCGTTCGCCGAGCGCTGCCGTGAGCGAGGCTCAGGCCCCGGATCATAGCCCGCGGCCTTCAGGATCAGCGAGAAGAGCCTGGGCATGGCGTCAGCGTCAGTTGTGGATACGCGGGCCAACTGCGGCGCGCCTCCAAAGGCGGTTTCGCTCCGCCGCACGCAGCAGTTCTTATCTTCCTCGCTCAGCCCCCCCGTTGACCTGAACGATCTGGCCCGTGATATGTCCGGCTTCGCGCGAGGCCAACCATCCGATCGTGCTGGCGATATCAGAGGGCAGACCCGCTCGCCTATTCATCGTCTGACCGATCAGCATTTCTCGGCGCTCAGGCGATAAGCGATCGCCGAAGAACTCAGTCTCCGCAATATAGCCGGGTGCGACCACATTCACCGTGATGCCCTTTGGTCCGAGTTCCGCGCCGAGATCATAACAATACGGGTGCAAGGCCGCCTTGGCGGCGCCGTAACAGCCGTTGCCCGACCCTCGATATGCCGCAATAGAGCTGATAAGAATGATCCGTCCGCCCGGCGCACTGAGGTGCCTGCGTAAGCCTTCGATGAGGAGGACGGCACTCAACACATTAGATGCGAAGTTTTCGGTCCAGCGCCTCGCAATACCCGAGAGGTCTGGGCCGTATGAACCGGGCGGTGACGTCAGCACAACATTCCCGCCGGCCGCCGCCACCAGAACGCGTATTTCCTTATGCCTGTGTGTGATTTCGTCGCAGACGCGCTGTACTTGGTCTGCCTGGGTGAGATCAACGGCAATCGGGAGAACCGGAACGCCTCCGCTCCGATTCAGGTGTTCAGCCGCTTTCTCCAACCGATCTGCGCGACGCCCAAGAACGACTACGTGAGCGCTCTGTTGATGGAAGTGCTTGGCGACCGCAAGGCCAATCCCGCTTGCACCACCGCTTACGACAACTGCATCCGTCATCGATCTTCCTTTCGCTCCTGGGACTCAAGTAGTTTCTCGTCGATCTGATCGGTTCAAGATGGATTCCATCTGAGATCGCCTCTTACCCGTTCCAAGTCGGCGGCTATAGCAATAAGCTGCGTTTCTCGGTGTGGGCGGCCAAGCATTTGAATGGCCAGGGGAGCACCACTTACTTCGCTTCGTTTTATCGGCATGGTGATTGCAGGAAGTCCAGCGAAACTCGCGATTGGCGTGTAGCCCAATCGTTGTTCGTAGTCGGGTTGGTCTGAGGCTGGGATGGTCGATTTGGGCATCACAGCGTCCCTCAGGCTGCGAGGCGGTGTCGGGTGAAGAGGTAGCAACCAAATCTCGGCAGACTCCGCGTCGAACCGCGACTCGATATCTTTGCGGCACGCTGCAAGTCTGTCGAGTATTCGGCCATAGGATTGATCATCGATGCGAGCTCCGATTTCCAGCGCAGCCTGCGTCGATTCCGACAATTCAGTTTTCATCCATTTCTGCCACAGGCGGTAACCATCCCAAGCCTCGCGAGCACAGAGTTGCCATGCCGCTTCGCGCTGCGCCCAGAGATCGTCCAATCGCACCGATCGAATGTGGTGCCCGGCGTCCTCGAGTAGACGGCATGCAAGATGCAACGCGTCCCGCATTTCAGGATGACAACAACCTCGATCAAAAGCGTTCTCAACAACCGAGACTTGGCAGCGGCCTAAAGGCGCAATCGCTGATCTCTCTTGACCGCCGAGGCGCAACAGTTGCCATAAGAAGAAAAGATCCTCAGCGCTGCGTGTGACCCAGCCCAGTGCGTCCATCTGAGGAGACAGAGGGAAGATACCATGAAGGTCGGCTCTGTCGCAGGTCGTGCGTAGACCGACAGCGCCACAATTTCCCGCTGGCCAGCGGATGGATCCAAGCACATCCGTCCCGAGGGATATGTCGCAAATGTTGGCTGTCACAGACACGGCCGATCCGGTACTCGAGCCGGCGGGAGCAACGTCCGGCACGTAGGGATTGACACAGCCGGAGCCAACACCGAGGTTAAGCTCAGTCGTGACAACCTTGGCGACTATCTCTGCGAACTCTGTATCTATCGCTCGAACGGCAGCGGCACTGCTGTCCGGATAGTGCCGATGATGCCGCAGACCAAGACGCGTGGGAAAGCCAACGACGTTGATCGTGTCCTTCACTCCAATGCGTATAGCCCGTGCGTTCGATCCTAACTCTTTCCGATGTGCGCAGGCTCGATAGCGAGTATCTGCCCATGTGCTCCAGATGCCGCACTCAGACCTCCAACGGTCAGCATCAAGGCTTCCATCCTGCCTCGCTTCGACGCGTGCCTCCAGCGACATGCGGAGCGTTTCCGGAAGGGGCGACGTAGCCGATTGGTCCTCCAATTTGCATGCGCGGAAGAACGATGTGACCTTGTCTGTAACCGCTATCATTGCTCTCGCCTCCTCCTTCGTGGAGCGACGGCCACTCAAGCACACCAACTCACCCGGGTGACCTACCAGATTTAGTGGGTCGCGGGAGTGGCGGTGCAAAATTCGAAAATGGCTCGTCGATGGTTCTAGGGCAACTCGGGATGTGCACTTGGCAGCAACGATAAGTCCGGAACGTCCAGATCAGGCTCTTGAGGTCCCTGTTGCGCGACCCGCCGCAAGATAGAAATATAGCTCGCAGTGGCCGGCGACGCGTCCGGTTCGGACCGCCAGGTCATTAGGAGATCATAGTTGATAGGTGTTCCACATCCGGTCAGTTGACGCACGGCCACGCCCGGCCGGATCTCCGATCGAAGTGACATAGGAATGACCGAAATCCCAAGCCCGCCAGCGACCAAGCCTATCGCGGTCTGGAAGTCAGGTACGCAATGACTCACGTAAGGGTGGAAGCCCGTCTGAGCGCAAGCTGCAACAATGCTGCCATAAAGCCCTGGCCCCTCGGTCGGTGGGAATAAAATCCAGTTCTCGTGCGCGAGGTCGACAAGCGACACCGTTGTCACAGAAGGGCTCGCGAAGCGATGGTTGTCGGGAACTATTGCAACCATTTGGCTGGAAAATAGCAACTCCGTGGAAAGCCGGTCGGCTGTGAGCACGGGGCCAGCAACGATCGCGATGTCCACCTGCCGCGTATGCAGCATCTTCATCTGTTGTGCGGTTGTTGCCTTGACAAGGACGAGCTCCATCTTCGGATGCTCGGCACGCAATTGCCGCAACGACCGAGGAACAAGGTTGTATGCTCCGCCCATCCCAACGAACGAAATCCGTAGAGGCCCCTCGATGGGCTGCTCTGCGCTTCGTACGCGCGACATGGCTCGATCAGCTTGTGCAACAGTCAATTTTGCTTCACGGAGAAATACTTTCCCGGCCGTGGTCAGACCAAAAACGCGGGTACCACGATCAATCAATGTCTGCCCCAGCTCGGCCTCTAAAGCCTTGATTGCCGCCGTCAAAGGCGGCTGCGCAATATTGAGGCGCTTAGCCGCCCGACTGAAGCTCAATTCTTCCGCAACTACGATGAATTGCCGGAAACGTCGCAACTGAGGCATGTCATACCTGTTTTAGAAGACGCCCTATATTTCATTCGTATTGGACGCGTTGAAGTTCAACTGATACTACCATACTACCGTTAGATGCAAAAGGATGTTGCGTGATGGATGTGTGTTGGACCGTTCCCAATCGTCTGTTGAGCTACCTCCGCACTCTTCCGAACTTGGCTGAGGCGTACACATCTGCCGACCCTATCAGGAGTCCTGCCGACCTACGCGCCGTACCTCTCCTGACCGAGCAGGGATACCTGCACGCCATGCGCGAGATCTCCGACGCTTGGCGAGGGAGCGGCGCCTATCTATTCATGTCGTCTGGGACAACCGGTCAACCCAAAATCGGGTTACAACCACGGCATCAGCACATCCCAGAGATACTGCAATCATGGAATCCGACGTCCCGGACGTCTGGTCGGCGCTTCGTCGATTTCTCTTCTGGCGGCAAGGCCTGGTCAGCAAACCACTTCTTCCGAGAGCTTTGTCTCTCGAAGGGGATGATATACCTGCACCTCGGCAATGTCGCAAACGACCTCGATCTCGATGCAATCTGGGGCCGCGTGCTCCTCCAATCCGAGGCCTGCGTAATCTCCGGAAACCCTACATTGCTGGAGATCATCGCTTCTTATGTGGTCAAGCTTGGCCGGGACATGCCGACGGTCCAAGCAGTCCTCTGGACCGGAGAGCCTCTAAAGGGTTTTCACGAACGGGCTATAACGCGCGCATTCCCCAACGCTGAGCTCTGGAGCGTTTACGGTGGGACTGAACCATGGGTGATCGGCTTCCAAACGCCAGAGATGCCGCGCAACCAATTCCGGGCCCTTGACTATCAATACGTCGAGTTGGTGGACGGCTCACTGGTCGTAACGTCATTGAATGAGGCCGTCATCAACCCAATGCTGAGATACAAGGTTCCCGATCTCATTGAGGCGGTCGATCAGACCGCTGACGGACGTATTCTTGAGTTTAAAGTATTGGGCCGCGCCGACAACAGAATATTCTTCGACGGAAACAACGTCTCGCCTAGAGCGATCGCGCAGGCGGTACGCCGTATTCGCAACATCGAAGATTCCCAGGTCATACTCCGTCAGCGCGACGGCGTTGTGAAGCGAATCGAGATCCGGATAAGGCCTCAGTTCGGTGCGGCGGAGCCATCGCATGATGATGTCCTGAAGGCGCTCATCGAGGACGACGTCCAGAACGACGTCCTTCGCGAGATATTGTCGGTGGATTCGAGCGAGCCGTTCGTCATCAACGACCGCAGCGGCAAGTGCGCCGACTACGTGTTCCTCGACTTCTAGCCTCTCCATCGCCGCTCGACGTCACACTGTCGGCCTATCCACGGAGTTTCCGATGAATATTGAAGCGACGAGCGCCTCGTCGGAGGCCAACAATGCACTTGCCGAGATGCGAAGCGTTTGGCAAAGCGAATGTCCTCCACTGCTCCGCGCGTATCAGGAAAGAAAGCTCGCGCGGGTTTGGGATATCGCGAAGTCGTCGCGGGCATACTCACATCTGGGCCGCTTTAGCGTCGGCGCCTTTCAACAACTCAATGTTACTTCTAAAGCTGCCTTGAAGGCGCGTCCCGATGATTTCGAGAGCAGCCTTATCGAACAAGCAGTCAAGTACTATGAATCGACTGGAACAACAGGAACGGCAACGCCGACACGCAGAACGGCAGAAGATATCGCCTGGAATTACGGAAGTGTGTTTCTACAATGGGGAGAGGTCATTCGGCCGAATGACCGCTGCTTGACCTTGCTGCCGTCCGATATCGCACCTATCGGCGATCTAATCGTCGGCGTATGCGAAATGGCAAGTGCTTGCGTCGCGAGATGCTTTCCCTTCACCCAAGGCATTGTTTCCTGGGATCGGATTGAAGCGCTCTGCAGTCGCTTTCAGCCCACGGTAGTATTTGCATCACCCGGCACGCTGATCCAGATGATGCGTGTATTCAAGATCCGAGGAACCTTTCGCTCTTGCGCCGCCTCGGTAAACACCATCATGCTTTCCGGCGAGGTCGTCTGCCGGGAATTGCGGCAGATGCTGGCGTCCGAGTGGGACGCCGACGTCTACGTTGCGAGCTACGGGTCGACCGAGACAGGAACGATTGCCGCAACAGGCAGCGACAACTCTCTCCGGCTTCTGGAATATGCATATATCTGTGAGATATCGACACCAGAAGGAATCAAGCCTGCCGAGCCAGGGGATTGCGGTCAACTGGTCATCACTACGTTGAATGCATTCGCAAGGCCGCTGCTGCGCTTCGACACAGGCGACAGAGTCAAGATACTAGGTGACACGAGCAGCTCGAGAAAATACCTCGAGATTCTAGGGCGCGAAGAAGAGACGCTCGGAATTGGTAGCCGCAATTACCTCACAGCCGAGGTCGATAGCATGGTCTACAATACCAAAGGAGTCACTGGATACCTACTAAAGGTTCGGAATAACGAAGTTGTCGGCATCATTCTGGAACACGACCCGGACTATAGCGACAGACTAGACGAGCTCTCGAAAAATGCGGCCAGATCATTTCGCGATCATGGACTGAATTTTGAACTCGAGATTGTAGCTCAGCTTCCCATCACGACAAAGAGTGGGGCGTCGCTAAAGAGCTGGAAGCGCTCCAATGCCGTCGCAGCTTAGCCTCGACCCGTCCATCGAGCGCCTGTCAGGCTCGTTGCATCTGTTGCGGGACGGCGGGGCGGGCACTGGCGGGGCAGACCTTTGGGCCACCTACGCTGGTGTGAGAACCCTGAGGTGGTTGGAGTACACGCTGCCCGAGCCCGAGCGCAGCGGAACGATACATTACCTCTTGTCACGACGAAATCGCGATGGAGGCTTCGCGTGGCAACGGGGACTGATATCAGACGTGTGGGCCACATACTACTGCAGCCAAGCATTGACGGACTTGGGCGCGCCCGTGCCCGAAATTCCAAGAATGGCCGACTGGCTGGCTCGCCTCCAACACGGCAACGGCGGCTTTGCAATGATCGCCGGGCAGGAGCCGGACGTATGGGCGACTTACTACGCCGCGCGTCTTTTCCACGAAATCGTGCGGGCGAAGATTCCCGCCCAGGCCGAGCTCTTAACTTGGCTGCGCTCGCTTCAATTGCCAGACGGTGGCCTTACTTGGTGTCCAGGCCACCGACAATCGGATGTAAGGGCGGTCTACTACGCCGTTAACGCTCTTAAAGCTCTCCAACAGCGTCCGGATCTGCCCTGGCAAGGGCACGAACTTCTAAAGTGGATGCAGAGCAGACAGGCGGAAACCGGCGCGTTTTGCTTTCATGCGAACGCAGCGCCATGCATGTGGGCGACGTTTCGGGCCACAAGCGCTCTTCGAGCTCTGGGATGGTCTCCAGCCGAGCCGGAAGCGTGCCGCGAGTGGATACTCGGCCAACTGACGCCGGAGGGGTTTACTCGTTGGGAGGGCAGCGCTCAGTCCGATGTATGGGCAAACTTTTCGGCTGTCGGAGCACTCGCGGCGCTCGACTCGAAGCTGGAGGCGGCCCAAGCGGATGTCGTACGCCGAAGTGTTATACGGACAAGCGTCCCGTCGGGAGGGCTCAACTATCGCCCAATCGCGCTTGCCAGCGACGCACTGACGACCGCATCGGCAGTGATGATCGCCTGCATCAATTCCCCCCGACATCCCTCTATCGAGACGCTGTGCGAATGGCTCCAAACGGCACATACCCCATGGGAAGGCGGCGTAATGTATATGCCGGGGCGCGGCGCAGAGGTGCGCTGTTCACTATGGGCCGTGTCGGCCCTCCGCCTGGCGGGCCGGCGGCTCCGCGAGGAAGGAAGGCTGGTCGAATGGATTAGAGAGTTGCAAAACCCAGATGGCGGCTTCGGGTATTGGGTGGGGCGAGGATCTGATATGACGTCATCGATGTCCGCGGTTGCCATCCTTACCTCGCTTGGAAGGGACGCCAACAACGAAATCGATCATCGCTCTCTTACCGGCTTTGTTATGCGATGCTTGCGCCCGGACGGCGCCGCCGCTACACCCCGCGGCTTATCAAGCGGAAGTGCGACTGCCCAGGCTAGCTATATACTGCACAGCCTTGGCCAACGAGATTTGGCCGAGAAGACCGCCAATTGTCTCGGCGAACTGTCTATCATGTCCGGTTTCCGAGAAACAAGAGCCTCTCTGCCAAGCCTTTATGCGACCTACCAAGCGTTGCTTGCCTATGGCCAGAACGATCGCCTCCCTATGTCATCATCTTCGCTGGACCGTTTTCTTGCGAAACTCGTTTCCAAGACCGGTGAGATCGGATGGACGCCGCTACAGCAAAGCGGCCAGGATCCATTAGCGGTAGCGCTATTTACGCTTTTGAAGCGTAAGGCTGATGATCCCGCGTTCTCGCTTCCTGTTCTCGCGTTGACCGCTTGAGCCATGCCCACCTTAACGATCCACTCCGACCTCAAAGACCCCACTATGCGGGGCCGCTTCTGTCGACGCGTCACGGTCACCTTCGGACGGCTGGGAGTCGATGTCAGGCACGTACTTACTCGCTGGCTGGTCATTGATCCGAGTGCCGTATTCTCTGGACCCGCCCCGCTCGCCCGCTCGAATGTGAAATCGCTGGCCTCCGTCGCGTTTATTGCTATCGAGGTAGACCAAACACGTGAGCGCTCCTGGCGTGACAAGATTGTTGAGGGTGTGCTCAGTGCGTCGAAAGACGTATTCCCGCACGACCGCCTCTTCATACGACTGATCCCGGTTGATCCGTTCGATCATTGGAATGTCATATTGGCCGAAATGCGCGATCGCGCAGTAAAGGAGGGGCGCAATGCCGGGCGAGACGACTGTTGACAAGATCTTAGCCGCTTCGCGCGAACTATTTCCGTTCGAGCTGAAACTCGCTCAGATCGACACGCCCCTTCCAAGCATTCCTGGACTGAACTTCGACAGCCTGAAAGCTATGGAAATGGTCTCACTCCTTGAAGAACTATTCGGAATCGAGATCGATTTTGGTGTTGACGATCTCTCCTTTAATCTTTCGACTGTTCGACGGGCAGCCCAATTGGTCGAACGAAAGTTGAGCGTTAAGCACGTGTCAGGTGCTGCGGAGTGAATGCCGAGGAGGCGCGAACGTGGACGCGATGGATACGACCACCCGACCAGCGGCCAAGGAATTGTCCTGGCCGGAGCTGCAGGCTCTGCTATTCGATTCTAAATCAGACGAGCGATGCATGGTGCGCAGCGAACTCGATCGCTCGCTCACATGCGCCCCCTGGTCGATCGATTTTTGGCGGGCTAGCCAGCTTCGCCAGACTATCCCCCTCTGTGCAAGTATCGGTCTACGCTCCTCAGGGACGACTGGGACGGCAAAGGTAGCGTGGCGATCGATGCTGCAGGTCGAACTTGAAGCGAACTGCATTGTGCAGGCTTTCGCACTCGAGCAAGTCGATGAAGTGGTTTCATTCGCTCCTGTAAACCACGCCTTCGGCTTCTTGTGCGGGATCGCACTCGCGCGCAACAAGCGCGCTCGCCTGACCTATTGCCCCCAGCTTCAGGGAGGTGAAATCCTCCGCGTTCCATCGTCCGGGAGACGAATTATTCTTAGCCTCCCCTCGACTTGGCAGATGTTGATGCGCACCGGGGTTCTGGACGATCCATCGACGACAATCCTCCATTCTGCTGGCCCGGTCCCGCGAGTTGCTCGGGACATGCCGAACTTTGGCCGCCCGTCCTCTTACGCCCTCCGCGAAATCTTCGGATCGACGGAAACTGGCGCAATTGCATATCGACAATCGGCGCGCGACGACGCGAGCTTTTGGCAGCTGTGTTCCGACACCACTCTGCTCGGTCCAGACCTTGAGGGACGGCTCCGTGTATTGAGCCCACGCTGCGCAACAGCTTCACCAAGCGGAGAGCTTGGCCCCAATCTCGACGGCATCACCATCGAAGATGACGTAGAAATTCATCCGGGGCGACAGATCCGGCTCAATGGCCGTCGAGACGATCTGGTGAAAGTCAACGGCGTTAACGTTCGTCTCGGACTCCTCGCGACCGAGCTTGAAATGGTGTTTCCAGACAGGCCAATGACAATTGTGATCGAGCCGGACGTCGTCCGTGGGCATACCTTCTACTTGATCACGCTCGCACGTAGCGTTTCCCCTGCCATGCGAGCAGAGCATGAGCGTACGATTGGTCGGACGGTCACACGACTATTTGGAGCTCACGTGTACCCAGCCCGCTACGTTTATGCCGATACGCTGCCATCGACCAATACCGGAAAAGTTCGCATTCGGCGCCTGGTCAGCGAAAACTCAGTTGAGGCACAATGAACACCGCGAGACGATAAGGTACACACACATGCGCTCTTACCCAGTTCCCGATTGGCTGCTCTTCATTAATGATTATGTTCGTCGAGGGCACGCCTATCTCGCCGGCCTGGGCCTTACATTCGAAGTCGGTAGCGATTTCGCCGTTTTTGCGGCTGCCTACTATGAGCTCTCCGGCGAGGTAGTTCTCAGCACGTACGATCCAGAACACAGCTACCTTACGCCAGCAAATAGTTTTTGGGCGATCGCGCGCAGATCGGGCCATTGCGTTGCGACAGCAGCCATCAAGTTGATCGATAGCCACGATTTTCGCTACGACCTGGCTGTGGGAAAGGTCTTTTGGGATCTCGCTCCGCGATTGGCGCCGTTTGCGGAAGAATTGCTCACGCCGGAGTTCCCCTTCATGGCCGGCAAAGTCGCGTATTGTGGGGCCGCCTTCGTCGCGCCCGAACTCCGACAGGAGGGAATCAATGCGTGCGTCGGACGGATGACTCGCTTGCTCTCAATCAAGCACTTCGGGGTCGAATGGCTTTGCGCGACATGCTTTGAGAGGGTTGCGCGATCAACGCTCCCGCTCGGCAGCAACGCCTTCTCGCATATCGCTCCTTGCATCGTCGCGCCTGCACCAGCCTCATTTCCGGGTGAACCGTTTTATCTGATGTGGTCAAGCCGCGACGAAATGCTAGAGCGACTGCGCACTCATAGCGGCTTCGGGTCGGCCTCGCTGCTCCAGGAGCGCAATCATCCAGCTTCCTAGGTTGCCCTAGTGCGTCTTAAACGAGAGGGACTAAGCAATGTATACGACAATATTCGACTGCGCGGAATCTAACGTGCGATCCTATTGCAGACATTTCCCGGTTACCTTTTCGTCCGCAAGCGGCGCCTGGATGGTGGACACAGATGGCCGAAAGTACCTCGACCTTCTTGCAGGTGCTGGAAGTTTGAACTATGGGCACAACAACCCTCTTATCGTCGCGCCGGTGATCGAGTATCTCAATGGAAGCGGCATCGTTCAATCGCTAGATCTTCATACGGTAGCGAAGGCCGAATTCTTGCAGGCTTTTTCAGATAGCATCCTCGCTCCACGCGGACTTACGTACAAAATTCAGTTTACAGGTCCGACCGGAACTAATGCTGTTGAAGCGGCATTGAAATTGGCGCGCAAGATCACTGGTCGTACCAATGTCGTGGCGTTCACAAACGGCTATCATGGGATGAGTCTTGGCGCGCTCGCTTTGACATCGAATCCCGTCAAGAGGGCGGGTGCCGGCGTCGCACTTACAAATGTTACGTTCCTTCCGTACGACGGTTATTTCGGTCCGTCAGTCGACGTTTGCGATTACATCGAAGCGATGCTCACATCGCCAGGCTCTGGAATTGATCGACCGGCAGCGGTGATCGTTGAACTGGTACAGGGCGAAGGTGGTCTCGCTGCCGCACGCATGTCTTGGATCGAGAGAATCGCTGGGCTCTGCCGGGAGATCGGAGCGTTGCTTATCGTCGACGACATTCAAGCTGGTTGTGGGCGGACCGGATCGTTCTTTAGCTTCGAGGGTAGCGCGGTTCAGCCAGATATGGTCGTACTTTCCAAATCGCTGAGCGGCCTCGGAGCGCCGCTATCCGTAGTATTGATCCGCCCTGACCTCGACATTTGGTCGCCGGGTGAGCACAATGGAACCTTCCGCGGAAATAATCTTGCGTTTGTCGGCGCAACGGCTGCTATCCGATGTTACTGGACGAACGGTGACTTCGCGAGATCGGTTCAGGAGCACGCAAATGTGTTGACAAGGGAACTGACCGCGATTGCTGACTCTACGGACGGCGAGGCAAGCGTGGTTGGCCGAGGACTTATCACGGGTTTGTCATTCCGGTCCGTTGCTCTTGCCGATCAGATCTCTAAACGTTTGTTTGAGAATGGCGTAATCGCCGAGACCTGTGGCGTCCACGACCATGTCGTGAAACTGCTGCCGCCTTTAACGATTTCCTCTACGGATCTGTCGTTTGCGATCGATACGCTGCGTGAGGTCGTCGCGAGCACGTTAGGGCGACCGGCGCAAGTCGACGCAGCCTAGCCTCAAAGTCCAATCCAACTTTCGAGAACATGACGGTGAAAACGTCTCCTCTCCTACCGACTATCCTGGGCGTTCTGATTTCGATCAGCTCAGTGTCAACCGTCATGTATCTGCCCGCCTTTCCGGCGATCGAAACCACGTTCGCCGCCCCGAAGGGCAGCGCTCAAATTACCCTTGCCGCGTGGTTTATTGGCTTGGCCCTCGGTCAAGCTATCCAAGGCGTGCTATCCGATGGGTTTGGGCGCCGCACCCCTTTAATCTGCGGCATTCTCGTCTACACTGCGGCCTCTGCCGGTTGTGCTTTGGCCACCGATATCGAATCGCTGGCCGCGCTGCGTTTTTTCGCTGCGCTTGGATGCTCGGCACCTACGGTCATACCGCGTGCGATGGTCCGTGACATCGCGACCGGTCAAGTCGCAAGACATCTGCTCGCCAAACTGATACTGGTAATGGGCGTCGGCCCCATTGTAGCGCCAATCGGCGGTTCGCTCCTGCTTAATGAATTTGGATGGAGGGCGATTTTTTGGTTTTGCACAGGGTATGGACTAATATCTTGCGCAGTTGCCTCTGCGTTTGTTCCCGAGACGCTGCCACAACAAATGCGCATGACGGTTATGCCGGCGCACGTTCTTGCGTTGAACTTGCGGATCTTAGGCGAGCCCGGCTTCGTGACGAATGTCGTCATGAGTTGTTTTGCTATGTTCACACTATACGCGTACATCACGAGTTCACCCGCTATTCTTATCGAGTTCTATGGATATTCGTCCTGGTTGTATTCGGTCGCGTACGCGATATGGTCCGTCTGCTATATTCTTTCTGCCCAGATTAACGCCCATCTATTCCATCGGTTCGGCGGAGATGCCGTGCTTGGGGTCGCTTCGGCTACAATGCTGTTGGTCTCGATCGGACTTCCCTTGGTCGCTTTTTTGCAGCCCCAGTCTGGCGCGCTTACCGTATTAGCTGTCGGAATTGTTATGCTATGCACTGGGGTGATATTCCCGAACGCGAGCGTCGGCGCTTTGGCCCAGCACGCGTCGAGCGCCGGTAGTGCCGCAGCATTGCTCAGCGCGCTGCAACTTTTGGCTGCTGCGGCAGGCAGCATGCTTGTCGGATATTTTTCCGATGGGAAGCCGCTCGGACCGTGGATGCTCACCTTCCTTGGAGCCTTCGGAACTCTGATCGCGGATCGCTACCGAGCGAAACGCGAACCGCGCGATGCACTCAACTCATAATGAGGCTTGACATTGAAGCCGGTCATGGGAGGTCCGGTTTTGCCGAGGGTCTGCCATTGACCAACCGCTCTACATGCGATGACGAAGTCGGAGAGCGATGGACAATGTTCCGGAGGTGCCGAGCGCACACGCGGCTCCTCGTCCAAGCGTCAAAAGAAGGGTTATCCAAACAATGGCAGGTGATCGATCGCTGAAGCTATCGAAACGGGAAATTGACTGCCTCCATTGGGCAGCCCAGGGCAAATCCTCGTGGGATATTAGTATCGTTTTGCAAATCAGCACGAACACGGTTAATTTTCATCTTAGAAACGCGATGGAAAAGCTGGAGACGGGGAGCCGGCTCGTAGCCATTGTGAAAGCGATCCGGTTGGGTTTTATTGATTTGCCCAAGCTGTGAGCTGACCTCGTGACCTGTGAACTGTTCTTTCGCGACAGACCGATCTCACCGTCAAAAGATTCGGAGTGCACTCGAAAAGATCCATCTGCCCGCGGATGAAACGGACGATGGCTTCCGAGTGTATGGATACGTGTTGCCGGGACAGGCCGTAGACTATCTGTAGGAAGGCCGTTTAGGTCAATAGCAACCTTCCGGCTGTGCGACGACTCACGTTCGGTTGCCCCCTGAGAGCGACATCGCCGGCTATGACCGAGGGTCCAAGATGGGGCCACCAGGCGACTCCGCCAGCGCGGCGATGCCGCGCCCGCTCGTCCGGGAAAGCGAACCTCGTATTTGCCCGATCGAACGTCGCCCCCGGTCCATTGGACTAAACCGCTCGCGCGGACTCCGCGGCTGGCGGCGGAGGCAAGACGATAGCGCAACGGGGCGTCCTGTCTTGAGATGAGGGGTTCGACACCTCACTCAAGACAGGAGCATCCCCAATGACCAAGCAGGCCATCAGCCCGTTGCGCCAGCGCATGATCGAAGACATGGCGATCCGCAAGTTCGCTCCGAAGACCCAACATGACTACGTACAAAGGGTCAAGGACTTCGCCGCGTTGCTCGGCCGCTCTCCCGATCAGGCCGAGCCAGAGGATGTGCGTGGTTTCCGGCTGCATCTGGCGTCGAGCGGCGCCCACGCGCCGAAGGTTTTCGTGAAGCGCATCTTTGCTGTCATACGTTTTTTCAGGATTGGTTTTCCGTGATCGTCGGCTGCCGATGGCCAGCTGGTTCTTGTGCCAAAGTGCTATGTGGAAAATTGTAACGCTTGGCACTTGATTGCACGAGCGTGCCGTAAGGCAAGCCGCGTGATACGAAGAAGACGTTCGGCAGAGCCATGGTCAGCGCGGCACTGTTCGAGAGCCGCCAAGGGCCACGTGGGTTGCCGGCGGTCTTGAGTGCCAGCTCCCGGCCAACGCCGCGGCGTTGCAGCTCATCGAAGCGAGTGCGACCGTGCTTCCATTGGGTCCAGACGATGGCGCGCAACCGCCGCCTGATCCACTCATCGAGCTTGCGCAAAAGCCCAGCGAGCGGGCCCGACACGGGCCTCGTTATATCCCTGCGGTGCAATGCCCATCTGGCAGGCAAGAAGCTCCTGCCAATGGTTCTCAAGTTCCTGGTTCAGTTGATCGGCAACGCGCGTGGCCCTCCGGCCCGTGCGGTCAGAAGACAGCGAACCCTGGTCGAATGCTTGACGATGCCACGCGGGTCCAGTGCCGCAAACTCGACCGGCACGCGCCGAGCGAATGCCAGGTACCATTCCGACGGGTGAGGAAGTCAGGAATGATTCCCTCCCCTGTTGGACGAAATGTTGGACGTCCTGTTGGACGTTTTGTTGCACGCTTTGGCTGGCACGGGGCGGCATCGGTCCGGGTGATACGGCCGAATTCTACCGCGAGCGTGCCGCTGGCTTTCTGTAATTCTTTGTATTTTCAAGTTTTGTGCCTCCGCTTGGAGGCACTTCGGACGGCCAACGCTCTAGAGGGGGTGAGCGGTGTTGGCGCTCCCCTAGGGCAGTCGATGGCGCGCCGGGAACGATTCGAACGTCCGCCCCTCCGATTCGTAGTAAAGGCAAGGTTCTGTCGAGAGGACGTCTGTCCTTCACTCTCGATGAACCCCAAAGATAGCGGCTGCGCGCAGCCGAACCTGGGCCGTCGGGATCCCTCATTCCCGGAGTCCGTCCCAGCGGTTAGACCGGGACGGTGAGTGAGTTATGACAGAAGTGGTTGCGGGGACCTGCAACCATCTCAAATTGCTATTCGAAGCGGCTGCTTAGGAGGCTATCGGGCAGCCGTTCCGGACCGAACAGCTCGAAATTGGCCAAGATGCGCCGCGACGAGAACGCGGGCCGCGATTCCGATCCGCCGCGCAACCACCGACGCGTCGGTGATCTAACCAACCCGCATCGCCAGATCGAGCTGGTCTTCGATCATGTCACCAAACCGGTCGTTTCACGACCAGCTCGACCTTTAGCCCGGGATTGCCGGCGAGCAGCGCCGGCAATCGAGGGGCAAGAAAATGACCCGCCGCAACCATGTTGCCCCGGCGCATCAGACCGACCGGTGAGGCGCTCTGTTGTCGCAGCGCCGCCTCGATGGTCTCGATGCCCTCGAGCACCGACTTGGCGAGCCCGATCAGCATCTGTCCGACCTCGGTGAGGCTGAGCTTGCGCGTCCTCCGATGCAGAAGACGCACGCCGAAATGCCGCTCGAGGAACGCGATCTGGCGCGTGACCGCGGCCTTGCTGATGTCGCGCTCGCGTGACACGGCCGAGAACGACCCGGTCCCGGCAACCCGCACCAACGTTCCCAGCGCGCTGACGATGTCCATGACGGTACTCGCTCGATCCGGGCGGACCGAGCTCCCCTGCTAGTCGCACACCAGAATGCGCCGGTAGCGCCTGTAGACGTGGTAGCAATCGCTACCCGACTGATAACCCGACCGGCCGTAGGCATAGCCGGCGTAAGCCCCGGCCGCGTAGGCGCCGGCGGCGTACGCCGCGCGGTATCCGTAGCGGGACCCACCATGACCGTAGCCATAGCCGCCGGAGCGACCGACATTGATCGAGGTCGCGCGCGCGGAGTTCACGATCGGCGCCCCACCACGGACGTTGTTCACCACTCCGAGATTGCCACGCGGGCCGCCGCCCAAGCCGAAGCGAGGTGCAGGAGCGCCAAGCCCGGCACGCGGCGGACCGCCCGGCCCAAGGTGAGGGCCACCCGCCAGCGGAGGCGGCCCCGCAACAGCCGCCGGCGGCGGTGCCGGGTGAGCCATCGACGGCGGGACGAATTGCGCCATGGCTCCGGTGGAAGTGAGCGACATGGCCGCGAGGATCAGGCCTGCGGAGATGGTCGATGGGATCTTTGACGTCATGATGCTTGTTCCTAGCTCTGCAGCTCGAGCAGCGGCTCGGCTGCACGTTGTGGGGCGGCCGGCGGGGCCGCGATCTCTTCCAGGTGCGATGCATGTGAAGGCGCATGCGTTGCTCCGCTTTGCTCCGGCTTGATCCTGAACCAGGCGACATACAGCGCGGGCAGGAACAGCAGGGTCAGCAGAGTGCCGACGATGATGCCGCCCATCATCGCGTAGGCCATCGGCCCCCAGAAGATCTCGCGCGCGATCGGAATGAGCGCGAGACTCGCGGCTGCCGCAGTCAACAGGATCGGCCGCATGCGATGCTCGGTCGCCTCCACGACGGCGTCCCAGGCCGGCCATCCCTCCTTCCTCAGATCCTCAATCTGGACGATGAGGATCACGGAGTTGCGCACCAGGATGCCGATGAGCGCGAGCACGCCGAGAATGGCGACGAAGCCCAGCGGCGCTCCGCTCGGCAGCATGGCCATGACAACGCCGATCAGCGCGAGCGGCGCGACCGCAAACACCAGGAACAGACGCGCGAAGCTCTGCAGCTGCAACATCAGCACGGTGGCCATGACGAACAGCATGAGCGGAACGACGGCGATGATCGGCGCTTGGCTCTTCGCGCTCTCCTCCACGGAGCCGCCGATCTGTACCGAATAGCCGGCGGGCAGCGCGTTGCTGAACTCGGCGACCTTCGGCGCGAGCTGATCCACGATCGTCTTCGGCTGGACGTTGCTGATGACGCTTGCCTTCAGCGTGATGGTCGGAATCCGCGCGCGTCGCCAGATCGTCGGCTGCTCGAGCTCGTAGCGCAGGTTGGCGACGGCCCCGAGCGGCACGGAGTGGCCGCCGAGCCCGGTCAATTGGAGATCGCGAAGCGTATCGATCGAGGCGCGCTCCGGCGCGGTCGCGCGTCCCGTGACATTGACGAGATAGATGCTGTCACGGACCTGCGTGATCGGCGTGCCCTCGAGCACCGAGTTCAAGGTGGTGGCGATATCCTCCGAGGTCACGCCGAGCTGGCGCGCCTTGTCCTGCAGGACATCGACCTTGACGACACGCGCGGGCTCCATCCAGTCGAATACCACGTTGCCAAGATCGGGGCTGCTCCGGACGATGCCGGCGAGCTTCTGCGACAGCTCCCGAACCTTGGCGATGTCGGGCCCGCTGAGGCGGTATTGCACCGGACGTCCCACGGGCGGCCCAACCTCGAGCAGCTTGACGTAGGTGTCCGTGCCCGGGAACGTCTTCCTCAGATAGTCCTCAAACTGAGCCTTGAGCTTGTCGCGCGCGGCGATGCCGCCCTTGGTCACGATCACCTGTTGACCGAACCAGGCATTGGCGGTCTGCACGTCGAACGAGAGCACGAAGCGCGGAGCGCCGGTGCCGACATAGGTCGACCAGTGTTCGACCGAACCGTTGCCCTGCAGCTGCTCGCGCTCGAAGCGGGCCATCTGCGCGTTGGTGTCCGCGATCGAGGCGTTCTGCGGCAGGTTCCAGTCGATCACCAGCTCGGCGCGGTCCGATGACGGAAAGAACTGCTGCTGCACGAACTGCAAGCCGAACACGGCGAGCAGGAAGGCTGCGACCGTCACGCCGATGGTGCTCCAGCGGTGGCGCATGCAGAACAGGAGCAGGAGCGCGAACATCCGAGCCACGCGGCCCTTCTGCTCGTGATGACCCTTCATCTTGCTCGACAGGATGGTGACGCCGAGCAGCGGCGTAAACAGCACGGCCACGATCCACGACACGATCAGTGACACCGCAATCACCACGAACAGGGTGAAGGTGAATTCGCCGGCGTTGCTGCAGTTCAGCCCGATCGGGATGAAGCCGGCCACGGTGACCAGCGTACCCGTCAGCATGGGAAACGCGGTCGACGTATAGACGTGGGTTGCCGCCTTCTCCAAGGGATCGCCGACCTCCAGCCGGGCGACCATCATCTCCACGGCGATCATGGCATCGTCGACGAGCAGGCCGAGCGCGATGATCAGGGCGCCGAGCGAGATGCGCTGCAGCGAGATTCCGCAATAGGCCATCACAACGAAGGTGATCGCGAGCACGAGCGGAATGGCGATGGCGACCACAAGACCGGCACGGAGGCCAAGGCTCAGGAAGCTGATGCCGAGAACGATGATCACCGCCTCGAACAGCGCTTCTGTAAAGCCGGACACGGCATGCTCGACCACGACGGGCTGATCGGCGACCAGGTGCACGCCGACGCCGATCGGCAGGTCGGCGATGACCTTGTTCATCTGCTCTTTCAGAGCCTCGCCGAACTCCAGCAGGTTGGCGCCGGACTTCATGCCGATCGCGAGTGCGATCGCGGGCTGACCGTTGTACCTGAAGAGCGTCTTCGCCGGATCGACGTAGCCGCGCGTGATCGTCGCGACGTCGGTCAGCGGGAAGAAGCGATCATTGATGCGCAGATTGACCGCCTTCAGGCTTGCCTCCGACGTGAACGCACCATTGACGCGGACGCTGATCCGCTCGGGCCCCTCCTGGAACACACCGGACGGTGCCACCGCATTCTGGCCCTGCAGCGAGTCAATGATGGAGTGGACGTCCAGGCCGAGTGCCGCGATCTTGCGGGTCGAGAACTCAAGATAGATCACCTCGTCCTGGGCGCCGAGAATATCGACCTTGCCGACGTTGGGCACGGTCAGCACCTTGGCGCGAATGTCCTCCACCTGGTCGCGAAGTTGTCGCTGACTCAGGCCGTCGCTGGTGAAGGCATAGATGTTGCCGAAGACGTCACCGAAGCGGTCGTTGAAGCCGGGACCGATCACGCCTTTCGGGAAGTCACCTTTGATGTCGGCGATCATGTTGCGGACACGCACCCAGGTCGGCTTCACGTCGGCCGCCTTGGTGGTGTCGCGCAGGTAGACGAAAACGGTGGTCTGGCCCGCGACCGTCACGCTCTTGGTGTAGTCGAGCGATTCCAGCTCTTCGAGCTTCTTCTCGATGCGGTCAGCGACCTGGCGCGTCATTTCCTCGGGCGATGCGCCGGGCCACTGCGCCTGGATCACCATGGTCTTGATGGTGAAGTCCGGGTCCTCCTGGCGGCCGAGCTGGAGATAGGCAAACAGGCCGGCCGCCATGAAGGCGATCATGAAATACCAGACCAGCGACCGGTGGCCGAGGGCCCAATCGGAAAGATTGAACGACTTCATGGCTGTTGATCCTGTGCGATGCGGACGTGCTGTCCGAATTTGAGGCTGTGAATGCCGGCGGTGACGACGCGGGCGCCCGGAGCAAGTCCGCCGGTGATGCGGATCCCGGTCTCGTCGGCGACGCCATCGACCTGTTGCAGCGACACGGTGCCGCTCGGCTGATCGACCACCCAGACGAAATGGACGCCATCCTTGTCGAGGACGACCGATCCGGGCAGGCGCAGCATCGGCTTCTGGTCCTTGCCGAGCTTTGCCGTAACGGTCGCACCCAAGCGGAAGCTTTCAGGCGGATTTTCGAGCGCGATCCGGATGCGACGCAGGCGGGTCAGGGGATCGGCCTGCGGCGCGACCTCGCGAATTCTGCCCTCGACCTGGACCTCGGGAACGAGTTGCAGGCCGACCGTGAAGGGCAGCCCGACTTCGAGCGGGACGGGAAAATCCTCGCCGATGTCGACCACGGCCTCGCGGATGTCGGGTCTTGCCACCGCGATCACGGTTTGACCGGGCGAGACGACCTGGCCGACTTCGGCTCCGACTGCGGTGACGACGCCACCGAAGTCGGCCTGGATCTGCGCATAGCCGAGCTGCTCGATCGCCTTGGTGAGGTTCGCCTGTTGCTGCGCGACATTCGAATCGGCGCTGGCACGCGCCTGCTCGGCATTATCCAGCGTCTGCTTGGTGGTGGCGTCGCTGGTGATCAGCGTGCGCTGCCGCTCCTCGGTGGCCTTGGCGGTGGCGAGTTGCGCTTGCGCCTTTGCAAGCTGCGCTCTTGCCGAACGAACCGCGAGATCGAGAGCGGTGGGATCGATGGTGCCGAGGATCTGCCCTTCCCTGACGAGATCGCCAACGTAGACAGGGCGCGACGTCAACCGTCCCAGCACGCGGAATCCGAGATCGGTCTTATAGCGCGGTTCTATGACGCCGACGGCAAGCGCGCCCTCGCCTCGGCCGGGCTCCACCACCATCGACAGGACCGGGCGCACCGGCTCCGGCGCCTTCGTCTCCTGCTGACACCCCGCGAGCAGCAATGCCGACGCCGCGCCAGCAAGCATCATGAGCTGCATCTTCATGAGCGATCTCCCTCATAGGTCACTGTCTGCCCGGCGCTGAGAAGCTTGCCGCCGTCGATCACGACGCGCTCGCCGGGCGCGAGTCCCGCCTTGATCAAGACCTCACCGGCCTCGTAGCCGCCCACCGTTACGGGCTTTAGCGACGCCGTCCGCGTGGCCGGATCCACGGTCCAGACCGCCGGCTTTGCGCCTGTCGCCATCAACGCACTCCAGGGCAGCGCAATCTGCGTCTGTGCCTTCGCCTTGACCGTTCCTGCGACGGCGCTGCCCAGCGTCATCGCCGCGGGCGGATCCTCGATCGACACCTTGACGCGGATGGTCGAGCTCTTCGCATCGATGACCGGCGAGACTTCCCTGACATGCCCCCACGCTTTGACACTGGTGTCGGAGACCAACGACAGGGCGACCCGGCGACTGTCGGTCTGACCGAGGAAGACCGATTCGTAGACGTCGAACACGGCATCCCGCTCACCGTCCTGCGCGAGTGAGAACACGGGTTGCGCGGCTGGCACGACTTGGCCGGACTCCACGTTGCGTGCCGTGATGACGCCGTCGGCTTCGGCCTGCAACGTCGTGTAGCCAAGCGCCTCCTTGGCGGTGCCAAGCTGCGCGCGTGCCGCCTCCAGCGCACCTTCCGCGGTGCGGAACCCCTCCTGTGCCTGATCATAGACCGTACGGGTGGTGAAGCCGTTCTTGATCAGCGTGCTCTGCCGTTCGAAGGTGGCCTTCGCGACGCGCAGCTGCGCCTCCGCTGAGCTCACCGCTGCGCTTGCGGCGTCGAGGTCTGCCTGCTGCTCCGCGGGGTCGAGGATGGCCAGCACCTCGCCCGCCTTCACATGAGTGCCGACATCGACATAGCGCGCCAGCACACGGCCGCTGACGCGGAACGAGAGATCGGCTCGAAACCGCGCCTGCACCTCTCCGGTCAATGTGATGGAATCCCGCCGGTCGCGCGGCTGCACGACCGCGGTGCGGACGATTGCGGCGCGGCTGGCGGTGGGAGCCACATCATGCTTGCAGCCGCTGAGCGTGGTCGCGACCAGCGCGACCACAACGACGAGAGCCTGCGGCGCAGCCAGCACCCGGACGTTCTGGGACGATATTGATGATCGGGATCTCATTGCGCGTCCATGGGATGGAGGGATGACGACAGCTCGCCGGGCCCGCTCAAGGCGTGGCGAGGAACAACCGGGCCGCGCTGGCGCGGCAGAGACGGTCTTCGATCGGCCGTGCTCGCAGCATCGCGGCGGCAATCGCGGGCGGCCGCTCGCGCAGCGATCACCGTGTCGTTCGAAGCCAGTGCTCGCGTCGGACGACGTGTCCTCATCTGACGCGTCGCGATCGTCCAGTTCGCGGTGCGCTCGCGCTCCGTCAGCGGCAACGACACGATCATCGTCGTGAAGTCAGAACTGAAACCGTGTTCGAGGCGGCCGCCGAGAATCTTGACGAGATCCTTGACCACGCGAAACTCGCGATCCGACACGTTGCGGGCCGAGCGCCAGCCATTGTCCGCGACCACACAGTTCACGCGGGCGCCGACGCGCGTCAGCCTGATCTCTATCCGGCCGGTTTGCGCTTCGAAGCAGGCGTGCCGTGCCGCGATCGACACGAGCTCGTGGACGACCAGGCCCAGCCGCCAGCAGCGCTCGGGCTGAAGCGCGAGAGACTGAGTGGCGAATGTCAGCTGGATGTTCATTTGGTCGAGCAGCGCTCGGCGCATGCCGTAACCCAATTTGTGAATGTAGGATTCGGCGTGGATCAGAGCGTCACCGCTGGGTTGCTCCAGCGTCCGATGCACTTCGGCATAGCCGTGCAGCAGCTCGACAACGTCACCTAGAGCGCGCTTGGCCTCCGCCCCGTCGGCTCGGATGGCCGCCGCCGAGACCAGGCCGACGATCGCGGCGACGCCGTTGGAGACCCTCTGATGCAGCTCACGCAGCAGGACCCCCTCCTGCAGAACCGGCGGGTCAGGGGTGAACATGTTCACGACAACCTCCTCGATGGCTTCGGGTGATCCGGAGAGCGGCCACGTCTGGGCTCGCCATCCTGATCCGGTAATACACTAAACCGTATATTTTCTTTTCCTTGCCTTTTCCCCCTGACCGTGTCAAGTGGGAAGCAAATGCGCACAGATTCGTGATTGGGAGACCGCAATGAAGAAGAACAGCCCCCCGAAGCGGGGCCGACCGCCCAAGGATCGTGCCGGCGATGTCCAGGCCCGGATTCTCGACGCAGCCCAGCAGCTGTTTCTGGACAAGGGTTACCGGAGCGCGAGCATCGACGAGATTTCCGAAATGGCCCCCGCGAGCAAGCCGACGATCTATGCTCACTTCCCCGGCAAGGAGGCCCTGTTCGCGGCCGTCGTCACCCGCACCATCAGCGAATTGACGGACTTCGAAGGCTTCACACCGGAAGGCCGCACGACACGCGAGAAGCTGACGAGTCTTGGAACGGCGATCGTCGAAAAGTTCATCGAGGAGTCGCTGGGGATGGTGCGTGCCACGATCGCCGAATCACAACGCTTTCCCGAATTGAGCCGGAACGTGCACCAGGCTGCCAGAGAGCGCTCCATGAAGTCCGTTTCGCGGATCCTGGATGCGACGACGCAGAAGCTCCCTCGAACCCCCAAGGGCCCCTTCAGCCCCAAGCGCAGCCTTGCCACCGCGCAAATCTTTCTCGATCTGATCCTGCTGCCGATGCTGTTCAGAGCTCTCCTTGGCGAAACGTCCCAAGATCTGGAAAATGAGCTACCGGCCTTCATGCGCGAACGGGTCGGCTTCTTTCTTGCGGCGTGCGAAACGGATTGGCCCAGTTAGGACCACGGAGGTTCGGTTGCCCCGTCCCGTGGCAGTTCGAACGAGGGCTCGCATTCTACAGCGAGGCTACGATCATCAGTTGGGAGCCCCCTCCGAACGGACGCGGCAACGGCACGTGTGCCGAAGGGCGGTCGCCACCTCTCGGCCTATCGTCGGCGGGCGGCGATTACTCGCCTACGGCTCGCAGTCGGACGTCAGGCATCGTGCTGACGGAAGGCGCTGTAGGAGCCCGACGCAGCGCATCCGCGCAGAAATGCATCATCTCCTCGAAGCTCGGCCGAATCCCAGTCTCGTCGAGTCGGGGCGGACTGAGATACGCATCCATGGCGTCGAGCAGACAGCACGTCAGCACCATCGGACTGCCAGAAGCCAGCTCACCACTGGCCTCTCCGGTGCCAATGATCGGTCGCACCAGCCCGCGGATCCGATCGGTATGGCGGACGACGGCCGGCCAGTTCTGACGGACTGCCACGACCATCAGCTCGTGGAGCTTCGGATCCTTCGCCCGCCGCGCCTGGTTGACCTCGGCGATCGCGCCGAGGGTTGCTTGCAGACGCGACAGGGCCGAGCCGCCGGTGCGTGCCGCCTTCGTCGCCGCGATGGCGATGTCCTCGAGCAGTTCGGCGACAACGGCATCTTCGACCGCCTGCTTGCACGCAAAGAAGCGATAGACGTTCGCCGAAGACATCGAAGCGCTGCGCGCGATGTCGGCAACGGTGGTCTTCCTGTGCCCGATCTCGCGATAAAGATGAATGGCCGCCTGCACGATGCTGCGGCGAGTGCGCGCCGGCTTGCTCTGGACCTCGATCAGTTCTGCCATGGTCGCCTCCTCAGCGCGGCGGAAGATTCAACAGCTCTCGCCGGCACGCGTGACCGAAGTCGCGCAACGGGTCCATTTCGTCGATGAACGCCGGCAGATCGACGAAGGTGCGGTTTGGCGACAGGTAGGTCTCGATGATCAGACGGCCGGTCCTTTCCGCAGCGTGAACGACCTCGTCGCTCGACAAGATCCGCATGCGCCCGACCAGCGTATAAAGGCTGACGAGTTGCGGGATTTCCGCTCGGTCGGTGATCAGCGCGTCGGCATACAGCCGCGATGCCTCCTCGATGAAGCTCCGATACAGCCTTTCCCGTTTGGAGAACGAGCGCGCGTGGTGGCGCTCGCGCAGCCTGCGGCGCTGGCCGAACCATCCGCTGACGAGGGTCGAGATCGCTCCGAACGCCGAACCTCCGAAGGCGAACAGAGCGGGGATATACATTGTGCTCATGTGATCGCTCCTATCTGCCGCTGCGGCGCAACGTGACAACGACCACTCGCGGCCAGGCCGAGGAGCGCCCGTTGTACCAACCGCAACGGTCCTCCTAGCGGCTTCGCGCCGATCCGGTCGTGCCGTGGTCGAACACGGCCCGGCAAGCTCCGCTCAAATTCGGCTTCCTGAGCCGGAGGCAAGCCTCGACGGCCGCGGCGTCCGGAATGTAGGCGCTGCACAGGCGGAAGGCGTCGGGGGTGCACGCTGCCCTTTCCTCGGGAGTCCCCTGACCCTCCTGGGCGAAGCTCATTGAGCTGACGAGCGAAACGATCATGGCTGCAGCGAATGATGGCACGTACTTGATCATGACGGGTCCTTATCTCCGGTTGGGACTTCGTTCCTCGGGAGACGGCCTGCCGCCCCCCGGTACATCCCGAACACGCGCTTGTGAGGCCCTCGCCTTGACACATCCCGCGGTTCGTGGTGTATACGAAATATACGGTTTAGTTTATTAAGGAGGCCGGAAATGTCAAGCCTGCTGTTGCTGCTGCGGGAAAATCCCTTGCCAGGGCTAGCGCTCGCGTCGCTCAACCTGGTCGTGGCCCTGTCGCTCGTCGGCCTGAGCCTGGTGCTCGGCGTGACGATTTCGCTTCTCACCTGGGCGCACGCGCTTGCTGAGCGCAAGCCGGCTGCGGTGACGCACCATGCCAGGCAGAGGACCTTCGCATGACGCCGCTGCCGCTGCTGTCCCGCGACTGCATCATCTGCTCGGTCAATGTCTGGCTTGCGCCCGTCGAATGGGTGTTCGACCTGATCGAAGCGGAGCTGGAGCGGAGAGGAATAGCGCTTCAACGCGCCCACGACCGTGAGCCGCAGAGGATCTGATCATGATGGCGAGCGGCGCTGACATGCTGAATCTCGTCGAGGTCTTCGACGTCATGGAAACGGACGCGGTCACCGGACGCGCAGTGTGGACCGGGGCCACGGGGACCCGACGTGCGCTCCACCGCGACGGGATCACGATCGACCCGAATGCGGCCGCCTATTGTCCCGGCGAATGGCTCAACGAGCGCGGCTATCTCGAGGCCGAACTCGCGCGCGCGCATCCAAGCCGCTGGGGGGTCTGATGATGCACCGCTCTCCTTTTGCTAGAAGGAGCACGTTGTCGTGAGCAGGCGATCCGCTGTCTCGATGCACGCGAGCGGATCGCTCGATCCCGTCCTTCCGCTGCGCGGCTACTTCCTCGCGGCCGGCGGCGCGTTGCTCTTGCTGCTTCTGGCCGTCGACTGGGTGTTGCCCGCGCCCCTGCCGGAACGATTTGACGCCTCCAATCCCGCGCTGCCGCCGATCCGCATCCACTCCGACGTGAAGGGACCGGAAGCGGTATCGATCGACACACAACACCCGCTCCCCGCTCATACGGATGAGGTCGTCATGGCTGCATCGCAGCCGGGCAACCCTGATGCACCGGATGCGGTCGAGGAGACCGGCTCTGCGGCCCAACCCAATGCCGAGGCGCGTCGCCCTGCGGCATCACTGGCTCCGCAGGTGCGCAATAGCCTGGCGCAGGCCATCCCTGACCAAGTAGCGGGAATGGCCCACGCGACGCCGAAGCGTGGGCAGAAGTCCCGGCGCGTGCGGACAGCAAAGCTGCGGCGGCCTGCCCAATCGTCGAAACGGGGTGGCACACCCGGCTGGTGCAACGAAGCCAACGGTCGTTGCAGCGACGCGCTCGTCTTCTTTCGACCCTTCTGAACGACTGACAATCTGAAAACGGAATCTGCCTGATGTCGAAAAAGCATCTATTTGCCCTCATCGTCTGGTCCGCCGCGCTCGCCACGACCGGAGCAGTCGCCGATGTCGCCCAGGCGCCGCTCGATGCGGACAACTCCGCCACAACCGCACAATCCGACAATGACGAGGCCGCGATTGGCCGCGTCCTCGAGCAATTCCGCACCACGCGCGTGCCGCTGAGCCGCGCCATCGCGATCGCCGAGCATCTGCATGAGGGCTCCAAGACTGCCGATATCAATTTCGAGATCTCCGGACCACCCGTCTATCGCGTGCGCACGATCAGGAACGGGCGCATTTGGGAGAACGTGATCGACGCAAAAACCGGCAGTATCAGCGGCAAGGAGATCGCGTCGTCGTTGAAGGAGCTGGACCGAGAAGATCTCGCCAACATCGTCGCCCTCAAATGGATCAAGCAGGAACTCTCTGATGCCGTTCAGGTCGCCGAGAAGGCCGCCGACGGCAGCGCGCTCGCCGGAGGGCTGATGCGACAGGACGGCAGGCTCAGCTTCGTGGTCGTCGTCGCCAGCGGCGACCACCTCAAGGAGGTCATGCTCGAGCCGCCCAAGGTCGGAAAGCAAAGCTCAACCCGGCACTAGCCGCCGGCCCGAGGGTTCAGAGAATGCTGATAGTTCGTAACACCGCTCGTCACTACGGATTGAGACCGGAGCCATGGTTCGCGCGCCTCAGCCTCGTCCTTGTCCTCACGCTCGCAGGCGGAGCTTGCTTGCGGGCTCGACGCACGGCGTCGCCCTCCCCGGCGCCGGCTCGGACCGCGCCGGTGACCACAAATGGGCCTGCCAGGCGGCAGGCCGGCGCTCGCCGAACAAGCGAGCCGCGTACGTCACGGCCGACGACAAACAGCCACGCACAGCGAGCCACGCGCAGGAATACCGCGGCCGCACCTCGTCCGCGCCATGCCCCTCTCACCCATCCTGATCAACCCTCCCGCGCGAGCTGCAGTCCGTCAGACGCGCCTCGCCGTCCAACCAGAGGCACACGCTCATGAACTTCCAACCCCGCTCACAGTTCTCCACCACGCAACGGCAGCTGCCGTTTGAATGCATCGCCCTGCTCCTGCAAGGCGGCGGCGCCCTCGGCGCCTACCAGGCGGGCGTCTACGAGGCGCTGGCGGAGGCCGATATCCATCCCGACTGGGTCGCGGGAATATCGATCGGAGCGATCAACGCCGCTATCATCGCCGGCAATGCGCCGGAATCGCGCGTCGACCGGCTGCGAGAGTTCTGGACGCAGGTGACCTCGACGGCATCCGGTGACTGGTCGGGCAATCCCTTCCTCGACTGGACGCGGAGCGACCACGCGCGCAACCTGATTAATCAGATGAGCGCAGGCTTGGCGCTGACCTGCGGTGCGTCCGGGTTCTTCTCGGCGCGGCCGATACTGCCCTGGCTGCAAACCGGCGGGACCAGCGACGCGACGAGCTTCTACAACACCGCTGCACTCAAGACCACGTTGGAGCGCCTGGTCGACTTCGATCGCCTCAACGTCGGCACGACGCGTTTCAGCGCCGGCGCCGTCAACGTCAGAACCGGCAATTTCGTCTATTTCGACAACACAACCCATACGATCAGGCCGGAGCACATCATGGCGAGCGGCGCGCTGCCGCCGGGCTTTCCGGCCGTCGAGATCGAGGGCGAGCATTATTGGGATGGCGGCCTCGTCTCCAACACGCCGTTGCAGTGGGTGATCGAATGGGGTGCTCCCCAGGACACGCTGGCGTTCCAGGTCGATCTCTGGAACGCGCGCGGCCAGCTGCCCCGCAACATGGCCGAGGTCGTCACGCGCCACAAGGAAATCCAGTATTCCAGCCGGACGCGCGCAAGCACCGACCAGTTCAAGCGCGTGCAGCGCCTGCGGCGCGCGCTCGCCGACCTGCTCGGCCGCCTCCCCGACGATCTCGCCGGGCACGACGACGTGAAGCTGCTCAGCACGGCCGTGTCCCGCAACGTCTACAACATCGTTCACCTGATCTATCGCGCCAGGAATCACGAAGGCCACTCCAAGGACTACGAGTTCTCGCGCCTGTCGATGCAGGACCATTGGCGAGCCGGCTATCACGATGCGCTGCGCACGCTGCGCCATCCCGAGGTGCTCGCCCGCCCCTCGACCCCGGACGGCGTCTTCACCTTCGATCTCGAACACGATGGCCGCGAGTAGACGCGCACGGCCACGGACACATGGAGAACGCAAATGCGCGAGACTGACGTGAAACAGAAGGCCTTTGCCATGCCGCTCACCAATCCCGCCTATCCGCCGGGGCCGTATCGGTTCGTGGACCGCGAATACCTGATCATCACCTATCGCACCGACCCGGCGAAGCTGCGGGCGGTCGTTCCCGAGCCGCTGGAGATCGACGAGCGATCGGCGCTCGTCAAGTACGAATTCATTCGCATGCCCGACTCCAACGGCTTTGGCGACTACACCGAAAGCGGGCAGGTCATTCCGGTCTCGTTGCGCGGACGCAAGGGCGGCTACACGCATTGCATGTTCCTGAACGACGAGGGTCCCATTGCCGGCGGACGAGAGCTCTGGGGCTTTCCCAAGAAGCTCGCGCAGCCGACCCTGCGAACCGAGATCGACACGTTGATCGGAACGCTGGACTACGGCCCGCTGCGCGTCGCCACGGGCACGATGGGCTACAAGCACCGTCCGGCTGATCTGGCGCAGGTCAAGACCGCGCTGAACGAGCCGAACTTCCTGCTCAAGATCATTCCGCATGTCGACGGCACTCCGCGCATCTGCGAGCTCGTCGAGTACCATCTCGAGGATATCGCGCTGAAGGGCGCCTGGACCGGCCCGGCAGCGCTTGCCCTGACGCCGCACGCGCTGGCGCCGGTCGCCAAGTTGCCGGTTCTGGAGATCGTCTCGGCCGTCCACATCCGCGCCGACCTCACGCTCGGGCTCGGCAAGGTGGTGCACGACTATCTGCACCAGCCGGTCGGACGCTCCGTCCGGGTCGCCAATGAGAGAGCTTTGGTCGTCTGAGCGCGCCGTCGCGTGGACGATGCATCTCAGGCGGCCTGCCACGCGGCCCGTGCGAACACATGGACAAACGAGGTTGAAAGAATGGGATTTTTCAAAGCAAGCAACAGGCTCGAACATTCGAACCGCCGTTCGCCACGCGATGCCGCGAGAAGCGGCTTTCCGCTGAACCTCGCCGCAGACGCGAACCTGAGCAATGCGCTACGCGGCTGCGAGGACGCCTTCAATGAGGACGTGCTGCCAAGCGACGCAGAGCTCAAAGCTCCGCGCGAGTTCTACACCGCTATCGTCTCCGCACGTCCATCATGCGCATGGGAGCAGGAGTCGAAGCGAAAGCATTGAGGCGAAACGAGGTTCCCCCTCATGTGATCGAAGGAGCGGGAGCAGCGAAGGCGATGACCATTGACACAGGTCAACACGAGCAAAGCAGAGTTCAGGAATTCTTCTCCAATCTCGGCTAGTCAACGGAGACGGTCATGTCACAGCAAAGCAGCATGCATTTCTACTTGAACTGGGCCAAGGAGCGCATCGATGAGATGGACGCCGCGCTCGCATCGTTCGAGGTCAAGGCCGGCGAGGCCAAGGCCGAGTCCAAGATCAAGGCCGACCAGATCATCGCGGATCTGACGAAGCACCGCGACGAATTTCAGGCGCAGCTCAAGACGCAGGCGGAAGCCGGCGAAGCCGCCTGGGCACGTGGAAAGGCGGACATGGAGAAGCAGTGGAACGCGTTCGAGGCGCAGATGAAGACCTATTTCGAAAGCGCCGGTAAGCAGTTCGAGCAGCAGCAGGCCACGTTCAAGGACGTCGCCGCGGCGCAGGCAAAGGCGTGGCGGCAGGCGGTCGAGAAGTTTCATGAAGCGGCCGGGAAGGCCGCCGCGGCCCACAGCGGCGACGTCGACGCCGTGCTCAAGCAGATGAAGTCCGCCGCCTCGGAGGCAGAGGCTCGTCTGCAGACGCTGAAGCAGACCGGCAACGAGTCCTGGTCGGTGCTCAGCGCCGCGCTCGCTGAGTCCCGCAAGGCCTTCGATCAAGCCAACCAGGCCGCCTGGGAGGCGTTGAAGGGCTCAGGCTCCAAGAGCTGAAAACAAACGGAGCTGCCCAGCAGGCAGACGCCTTGGAGATGCTCGGCAACTCTTGGGCAGATCACTTGGTGTCTTTCGGGCACTCAGAATTTGGAACACTCGTAACCGAGAGACCTGGGAGCCGGCCGTCCAAGCGTCACCTCACCAGTTTCGTACCGGAAGCGACCTGATTGGAACGCAACAAACGTGATCGAAGGCAGACAAAGTCACAGGAAGATCAACAAACCCGGCCGGCGGTTGGTCGGCTCCATCGTGAGGACGATGCGCACAAGGTGCGACGCGCTTAGGCTGGCCGAGTCTGTCAAGGTCTCGCCGGCGGCGGCGTGACCTATGGGTATGCGGCTGTCGCCGGCAAGAACGGAGAACGGGTCATAGTGGAGGCCGAAGCCCAGGCCGTGCGGCCGATCTTCCTGGACTAAGTCGACGGCCGAACGCCACGCGACATCGCCAATCTGGATAGAAACGGCCTGTATCCGCCCGCTTATCTTCTCGTCGGTGCGATCAAGCTTAGGCTTAGGGCGATTTTGTTTGCCTCGCTCTCAGTTCCGGTCGCAAAGGAGCTGCGGTAAGGACGGAAACCAAATCACAGTTTGTATTTTCATCGTGCAATTGATCAAGAGCACTGCTCTGGAAGCATCAGCGATCGGCCAACTCGCGTGCGTGTTTGCACTGTAGGGTCCATCTCGAACGCCTGCCTTCCCTTGCGGCCCACAGCGCTCGTGCCCCTTCCCCTGACCGCTTTTTAGCTTGTCGGCCATCCAAAGCAGCGCGCCGAAGATCGTTGGACGGTCATCACCGATCAGGTCCATGACACCGGCTTTGACGACGAGTCCGCCAAGCTCGATGAGACGACGCGTGCGCTTGCGGCGCTCGACTTGCCAATTGCGCATGTTATGCCGAGCCCTTGCGGATTGATGCCAGTTGCGGCCGCTCGGTTGCGCTGGAGAGCCGCCAGAGTCCCGGTCATTTGCTGGCGCTTTTCGCCGCGACCGTCCTTGAAAAAAGGCGGCCCCTCGCCTGGCCCATACGTCCCTCTTTCCGGCCTCTCTCGTCTCGGCCAGCACGATCAGCGCACCGGCCAGTTCTTCAGCGGTGAGCGCTTCGGCCCGGTGGCGATGACCAATTCGCCGAGCTGCCGTACCTTGCGGGATAGCGCAAACACCAGGACGCCGACGATCACAAGCTATTTGCGACCCAGATAATCAGCGATCGCACCGAACAGCAGCGAGCCGAACATGACTCCGAACAGCGACGCGCCAAATACCAGCCCCAGCGCTCCCGGCGCCAAATGCAGGTTATTGCCGAGCGCGGCGGCGACGAATCCGAGCGCCTGGGAATCGAAGCCGTCGAGGCTTACGACGAGCGCACACAAGAAGACAACACGGATCTGGATTGGCGACAGCGGCCGTTCGTCGATGTAACGCCCGATGTTGATCGTTGCGGCCAAGTCCCCCTCCCTCTTCTCCTTCCTTTCCGTCAGAGTCTTCGGACGGAGGCGGCTTCAACATTCCGGAATTATCTTGCACGCCCCCACTCTTATGATTCCGACCATGCGGCAGCTCGAGGCGCTCGTCCTCGTCTATCGCCTCGGAAGCATCACGAAGGCGGCGTCCGATCTCCGGGTGACCCAGTCGGCGATCAGTCTGCTGATCCGGCAGATCGAGGACAATTTCCAGCTAAAGCTGTTCGACCGAACGACACGCGCGCTGCACCCGACCGCCGCTTGCCGGGACGTGATCCCGGCCGCGGAGCGCATCTTCTCCGGCGCGCGGGGGCTGTCGCAGCATATGCGCGACCTGGCTGTCCCGCGTCGCCCTTGTCGCCCGCCACGAACCCGCCACCATGAATGAAGATGACGACAGGACGCGGCACCTGTCCCTGGCTCCGCCGGTGCAGGCCGCCGCGTGCGGCCCGCACCCTTCGCCTCATGCGTCGGCGGGAGGAAGCTGATCGCCCGGCACCCACCAGCCGTGGATCTGCGGCGCCAGACGGAAGGGCAGAATTACCCGGGCGATATCGCCTTCGTCGGGCCGCTGCGCGTCGACGACGACGAGCTCCGACCGCATCTCGGCATAGTTGGAGGCGACGCCGATCAGATAGCCTTCCCCTTCCGGACCGTCCGCCCGACGCGGGATGAACTGCACCTCCTGGAGCGCGCAGGCGTCGCCCGCGAAATATGACCGTGCCTCGCCGGTGTCGAAGTCGAAGCGGGCGTAACAGTTTGTAAGCCTCATCTTTCCGTGCATTCTCTCGGCCGCCGCGTGCACAGGCCGCGATGGATCGGCATAGCCCTGGAAACCATAGCGATGCCGGAGCGACCAGAAACGCTCGTCGATTCTCGGCAGAAGGCCGTGAAAATCGGGGAAGAGCATCTCTTCGGCCCAGCCGTCGTCCTTCGAGTTGAGGTCGAACGTCCATCGGCGCAACACGGTCCGTGCCGCATGGGGGTCCCATGGGCTGCCGTCGACGGCATGGAAATGGGGGAACGGATTGCCGTTCGAGACCGGCGCATCGACGATGACCTTGTCGCCCATGGTGACGGCGTTGAGCAGATGGATGGCGCCCCGCTCGGGTCCCTTGAACCAACGGACATCCTTGGCGTCGCCATCACGCGGCAGGATCGCTACATAGGTGGGGACGGAGGAATCCCATCCCCAATGCACCTTACCCGCATCGATGCGTTGCTGGTCGGTCACGTAGCCGCAAGTGTTGAAGACGATGTGCTTCTCCGTGATGGCGATGTCGTGCATCATGCTGATCACCGGCGCCTTGAACCGCACCTCGCGCGTCACCTGGCCGGTGCGATTCACGAAATAGACGAATACGTCGTCCGAGATTTCGCCGCAGGCCTCGTAGCCATAGCAGATCATCTCGCCCGTGTGCGGGTCGGTCTTCGGATGCGCGGTGAACGTGCGGCTGGTGTACTTGCCGTGGAAGTCCCACTGGCCCTTGGTTTCGAGCGTGACCGGATCGATGACCGTCGGCAGAGCGTCTTCCTTCAGCGCCCACAACAGGCCGCCATGGTGGTAGACTGAGGTGTTGGCGGTCGTGCGATCGAGCCCATGGACCGCTGGATCGTCCGTCCGGGCGTTGCGGTACTTGCCGAAGAGCTGTCGCCGCGCCTTGCGGTTCGCCAGATAGCGCTCCGTTTTGACGTAGCGCCCTCGGTAGTCCACGTTGCCGCCGTGAAACCGGAACATGCTGATATAGCCATCAGCGTTGAACAGGCCGGCGTCGTCGTCGTGCAGGGCTGGGTAAAACCAGTCGGGCGCGGCGCGATAGAAGGCCCCGTTCAGATCCGACGGGATAACGCCGATCACTTCGCAGTCGAAAATGTCAGCTTCGAAACGGCCCGGCGCCAAAAAACCGGTAACAGAAGGATCGGAGGGAAATCTAATTGTCATGGCTCATCCTCTGCCTGTCATGTTGGGGGCGGCGCTCCGGTCGTCTTGCTGGCGCGGCGGCATCGTTTCATGCCGGATCAGGTTGGCGATGAGTCGGCGCATTGCGACCGGACCTTTGTCTGACGGAAGAAACGACATGCGCCGATCGCGCGGCGTGGCGTCGAGGATGCGCTGCTGCCCCTCGATCATCAGACGATCTTCGGCAAAGGCGTTTTGGACCACTTCGAACATGCCCTCCATGAGTTTGGCGGGTATGTTTGCTTCAAAGCCGCTGGCATAGAGATAACGCGTTCGCCGCTCGTCGATCGGCGTGACCGCCTGTTGCTCTATGCGGTAGCTGATCGGCGGCTCGTCAGGAACCTTAAAGTCGTTGCGGGCGGCGGCCCCGTGGGGATACGAGCGGTTTTCCATTATAAAAACGCCCGGCGCATAGTAATCATAGGTCGTCCACCGGTCGATCAGCGCTGGGCTGCGGGGAATGGTCTTACCGATAAACCAGCGCTCGAAGCGCAAGCTGCGCTGATGGGGCTTTATCCGGGGCAGTTCATCCGACCACCCGCCGCCAGTGACAAGCCCAAGCGTGCCCTCATGAACGAAATCGAGGTGCGAAAGGTCACATAAGTTGTCGTTGACGAGTTCGTAGTTGGCCTCGTAGTCCAGTTGACCGGATTGCATGACCCATGCCGGGTTGTCGAGGCCGAACGCCGGCGGGATCAGTGCGGCATCGGCTTGCGCGGTATCACCCATCCACCCCCATAGCCAGCTGTCGCGTTCGATCACCGGAAAGCTGCGCACCGCCGGCGCCGGAGCGCCGCCCGGCGGGCCGGGCGCGTGTTGACAGCGGCCGTCCGCCCCGAAGAGCAGGCCATGATACATGCAACGCAGCGAATCGCCTTCCTTACGGCCCAGTGAAAGCGGTGCGAAACGATGCGGACAACGATCTTCCAGGGCGAAAGGCGTTCCATCGGACCGCCGCGCCAGAGCGATCGGTTCTCCGATAACCGTTCGCGCGATCGGGCTGTCGCGGTTCAACTCATGCGACCAAGCGGCGGCATACCAGCAATTGCGCAAGAACATTGTCTATCCTCCCGAAAGGATCTCAGCGCTTTGCGCGCCCGACGACACTGTCAGGATCGAATGCCGCGCCTGCCACGACCCTTCTGCGGTCGCGGTTGGTCTACAGCAGCTTCCCCCCGTGTTGCCGGATCGCTCCAAGCTTGCCCGCAGCCAAACCGATGGAGCACCGAGCCGCAAATCGAATTGCAATATCCGGACATGCCCATTTCGTTATAATAGGTAGGCAAGCGGCTGCCTGGGCACGTTGGCTGGGCTGCCAGCAGATCCTCGTTACAGCACCAAAGTTGCCCAGGACCCATCATGCAGAGACTCAATCTCCTGAATCTCGACCTGAACCTTTTGGTGGCCCTGGATGCTCTCGTGCAGGAGGAGAGCGTCTCCCGCGCCGCGAGCCGGATCGGAATGACGCAGCCGGCGATGAGCAGAACCTTGCGGCAGTTGCGTGAGTTGTTTGGCGACGAACTGTTACGCCGAACGTCCGACGGCATGAAGCCGCCCCCCCGCGCCGTGACGCTCGCCCAAGCCATCCGGCCGAACCTGGAGAACATCGCCGCCGCTATTGGCCAGCGCCTCAGCTTTGACCCGGCGACCGCGTCCCGTCGCTTCGTTCTGGCCCTGCCCGATCTGGCTGCGCGCCTTGCCCTCCCGCGGGTCGTCAAGCAGATCAGCGCGCAGGCGCCTGGCATCGAACTGGCAATCATCACCACGGTCAACCACGATGCCTTGCACAAACTGGAAACCGGCCAAGCCGAGTTGGCTTTGGGCGTCTACGACCACCTGCCCAGGACGCTGCGCACAAGCAACCGCCGCGCGTTGCGCGAAGTCTGCGTGGCGGATCCGGCCAATCCCCTGCTGCAGAATGGCGTTCTGGACCTGGAAACCTTCCTTGCACTGCCGCATGTCGCCGTCACGGTGGCGGATAACGAAAGAACGCCCATAGACACCACGCTCGAAACGCTGGGGCTACGGCGAAGAATCGCCGTCAGCACCCCCTATTTCGGCTGCGTACCAGCGCTGATCTGCGGTACGCGAAATCTTGCCGTGGTCGTGGAAGACCTTCTAGACGTGCTTCCGGAAGGAAAGTCCCTTGCACGTTTCCCCATCCCGATTGCCATCGAGCCGGTCATGGCGAAAATTGTCTGGCATGCCAGATCTGACGAAGACCTCGGGCATGCCTGGCTGCGCAACCTGTTCATTGCCGCGTCGCGCGACAGCGACCAGGTGGCCGGGGCGGCCACGCAAGCGGGTGTACGGCGCGTGAACTCCTAGTCTCAGGTCTGTCGACACGCAGCAACGAAACGGGAGTTCATACGCGGAGACGCGGGCGAACAAGGGAAATCACCGGCCGTTTGGGCCGCGTTAGTTTACTACGGAGAATGAGCCACGACCGGGAACACCACTGCGACCGCAGCGGTCGAGTCCCCGGGCTTGGTGTAACTCGGTAGAGCAAAGCCGTCCGCCCGCGCGCTCCCCCATTGCGCCGTAGCGGGTGGACGGCTATGCGGTGGTCACCGGCGATTGCCCGGTAGGGTCGGGTTGCTGACACCAACCTGATTCGAGGAACCACCGATGACCGACGAGATGATGAACCTTCGTGCGCTCGTGGAGAAGGCCCCGGACGCGGATATTCTGCGCGAGATCAATGCCTCCCTCTTTCCGGCCTCCTTCGTCTCGGCCAGCACGATCAGTGCGCCCGCGAGTTCTTCAACGGTGAGCGTGTCAGCTCCAATGGCGATGACCAATTCGCCGAGCTGGCGCACCTTGCGAGTTTTCAGTTCGCGTGCCTTGTCTTCGAGTGCCTTCAGGTCCGCATCAAAGTCCCTTTGTTTGCGCATCATCATCTCCTTGAGCGTCGATGGAGTAACGATAGCTGGGCACCCAGCGCAGTGCTTCATGGTCGTCAGGACGGGCTGAGACGCCGTAGTCCCTCCCGAGATTTTTTCGAGGGAAGGCGCGTCAGATACGTCCACTTTCGTTGGTGAAGCAGTTGACGCCGGACTGCCGAGCGGACGCACTCTCCCCTTCCCTCACGGTCGACTCCAGGCCGCGCGAACTTAAGCGGTGTCCATCAGCTGGCGACTAGGAGAGCGTTGACGCGGGCACTGTAGCCCGGAGTTTCAACCGATGGACTAAATCTTCTTATAGGCAACGTGCGCCGTCGCGAATGGAATGCCAGCGCGGCCAGCACTACCACGCACCATGCTTGTGCGATCATCAATCGCATAGAACCAATCATCAAAGTTCAGCTTGAACGACTTGCCATCGCCTTGCGGCGTATCACGGGTGTACTTCCAGTGGAAAGCGCACCCAGCCTGCTCGCCGATAGCTTTTCCCTCCAGCCGATTTTCATGTCCCGTATATTGACCTTCACTTATCTTACGGATTGTCCACTTCAACGTGTCGCTGTGACCGTCATCGAACATGTAAGTCTCAGTGAATACGATTGTGTCCGTGTCGCTGTCCAATTCTCCATGGCCAGATATTGCCGCGCGCTTCAGGAGACCTCCGACAAGACTTTCCACGACCGCCCCCCCTTCGAGGCGACCGATGAAGAATCGTTCGGGGAGAAACAGCGGTGTGGTGCCCGCAAACGTATCTATGGCCATGGTCCGATCCTTTGCCGACACAAGCCACGATTCATGAAGAAGTTCCCCCCATTCGATTCGAAGCCTAGCTCGACATATAAAAGACCCCTGGAAAGCACGTTGAGACCAGTATCTTTGGTTGCTTGCAGGCAGATGTGCCGCACCTCATCCTTTGAAGCAACCATACTATTGGGGCTCGAAGCGAACCCAGGAGAAGAGCTGGCGCGCGGGCGTCATCTAGTTTGTCGTCAAAGCTAATGAGAGGGATTAGTGGTGGGATGCGACCAGGAAATCCATGAGGCGCCCGACGAATAATGAGCTCACGGGCACAAGCGCGCACCGAAAAAAGCTGCGGCATAAACCTGCCCACGCCGACAGTATCAATGCTCGTGCGCTGCTTTCCACCAAAAACGCACCTGTTTCGCACCAGGAACAACTTAAAAGGCGGTCGCTATTCTGCCGCCCATGCTGGTCTTGGCGCTGGTGAGCCAGCGGCCTTTTTGGCCTCGATGAATCTTTCCGTTGAATGCGCACGTTTGAGAAAGCGGCGATCTTCCTCCTTTTCTTCGCTTTCGCATCCAATCGTACGAAGAACTCACAGCGCTTATTCCACTCCGGCCACGCCCTGGCATGATGCTCGGATGGGAGCGTGCGTGGCGGCGTCGCGACATTGCGGAGCTCGCGGACGCCCCCCTCACAGCAACTCCCGTTGGCGCAATGATCGAGCAGAAGCCCGGCTTCCGATGACCAACTCGCCACAACAGTCGCCACCGGAAAGGCCCGGCGAGGCGGCTCTGGCGGTTGCGCGCGCCCTTGCATTGCTGCATGCAAGGCAGGATCATGCCGCCGCGCTCGCCCGCGAGCTGGAGGCAAAACAAAATGATACGCGCAGCCATCTACGCCCGCTTCTCGTCCGATCATCAGAACGATCGATCCGTTGACGATCAGATCGCGTCATGCCGCGAGCTTTGCGCCCGTGAAGGCTTTGCGGTCGTCCTGACCTTCTGCGATCGCGAGATTTCCGGCGCCTCGACCGTGAATCGTCCGGGTTTCCAGGACTTGATGCGGGCGGCCGAAGCGCTCCGCTTCGAGGTCATCGTCGCTGAGGACGTCGATCGCATTTCGCGAGACCAGGGCGATTGGCATGCCACACGCAAGCGACTCGAATTCCTAGGCATAGCGGTCCATACGGCGAGCGGAAAAGTGGGCAAGCTTGACGGTGCCCTGCGCGCGCTCATGGGCGAGATGTTTCTCGAGAACCTAGCCGTCCACACCCGCCGGGGCCTTGAGAGTGTGATACGCGACGGTCGGCACGCCGGAGGTCGTGCGTATGGCTATCGGGCGATCGCAGGCAAACCAGGCGAGCTCGAGATCGAACAGGCTGAAGCCGAGATCGTGCGGAGGATCTTCTGCGAGTTTGTCGAGGGCAAGACGCCGCGCGAGATCGCCGCAGGTCTCAACAACAATGGTGTTAAACCGCCGCGCGGCAGGAATTGGAACGCTTCGACGATCAATGGCAATACCGCGCGCGGCCATGGCATGCTGATCAACGAGCTCTATGCGGGCCGCATCGTCTGGAACAAGGTCCGAATGATCAAGGATCCTGCGACCGGAAAGCGCGTGCCTCGCCCCAATCGCAAAGACCAACATCGCAGCGTCGACGCGCCGCATTTGGCGATCATCGATGACGCGACCTTCAAGGCCGCACAGGCGATTAAGGCCGGCCGCAGTCACCAGGGCGCGTTACAATCGCGCAAGGCTGTCCGGCCCTTGTCAGGCCTGCTGCGCTGCGGATCCTGTGGCGCGGGAATGTCGGCGATTGGCGCTCAGAGGAAGGGCAAACCTCATCGCATGCAATGCTCGGCATTCCGTGAGAGTGGTGTCTGCAGCAACGGTCGCAAGGTGTCGCGGCATGCAATTGAGACGCTGGTGTTTGAAGGCTTGCGCGACGAGCTCGCCAACCCCGAGGCGATCGCCGAATATGTCCGCACCTATAATGCCGAGCGAAGGCGCTTGGCCAAAGTGAGTGGTGACCGTGAAAAGCACCTGCAGCGTCGCAAGGGCGAGCTAGACCGCGAGATCGATCGGCTGATCACAAATATATCGAAGGGCGCAGATTTCGATCTTTACAACCCTAAGGTCAATGAACTCGCGGCCGAACGCAAGCGAGTCGAAGCCGAACTTGTACAGATCGCGTCAAGTTCCGAGATTGTCACCGTGCACCCGGCTGCGATCGAGCGCTATCTAGCCGACATCAGGCGCCTTGCCGATATCGCCGCCGAGGCTGCCGAACTTGATGAGCCGGAACTCGTTCTAACGCTGCGTCAGCTGGTCCAAACCGTTACAGTTTTTGCGCCACCGGGGACCGACGAACTCACAATCGAAATCAAGGCATCCTTGTCTGATTTGACATTGCCGGGACCGCTGCTGAAGCGTTCGGGTGGGGGGGTGACCGTTGGTAGCGGGGGAGGGACTCGAACCCCCGACCCCAGGATTATGATTCCCGTGCTCTAACCAGCTGAGCTACCCCGCCACGGTGTTCGATCAAGGCAAGACCCGTCGAAGCGGGCGCCGGGGCCTTGTGAACGGGCGGCATATAAGGAGGCGTCTCCGTCCCTGTCAAGCAAAGCTCGCGGGCCGCAACGGTTTTCGCACCAGCGGATTTCTCGGCGACTCTCCAAGGCCTTGCGGATGTATCCGCCACTCGCCGAGGGGCACGGGCCGACGCGCGCAGGAGAGAGCGGCAGCTCGGCAATGCAGATCACAAGAGGCTCACTTCGGCTGCACGTTCGGATTGCCGCCGGGGCTGCCGGGCGGCGGAATCACCGGCGTCGTGCCGCCCTCCGGGGTCGGCGCGTGCATCTCCGGATCGACCCCGCTCGGCGGACACAACACGCCGTTGGTCTTCGCCAGCTTGTCGCCGAGCGGCTCGCCGGCGCGGCCGATGGTGATGCCGTCGGGCGTCGCCGTCGCGCGGACGTTCGGCGCGCAGGCGGCATTCGCATCGGGCGCCGGCGCGGTCGCCTGCGGCGGCGTGGCCGGCGTCGGGGGCGCCTGGGCGTGGGCCGCAGCCGAGGCCAGTGCGAACGAGAGGAACAAGGATTGCCTGATGCTCATGGCGGGGCAACGCAAACCCCGCGCTCGCGTTCCGCGCGGAGGGCATGGCAAAGCGCTGCCAGAGTATCTGGCGATCAGCCCTTGCGGTAGCGAATGAGCGAGAAGTGTCCGAGCGGCGGCATCGGCCGGCGCTCGGCCAGCGTGACGCCGCCATGCTTCGCGGCCCAGTTCACGAGGCGAGCCCAGGGGAACTCCGGCCGCCAGCCAAGCCGGCGCGCGATCGGCGCGAAGGCGAGCTCGAAGAGGCGGCGCGGGCCGCTCTCGGCGCCGATGTGGTTGACCAGGATCAGCTCGCCGCCGGGCTTCAACACGCGGATGAAATCGTCGAGCGTCGCTTCGGGATCCGGCACCGCGGTGATGACGTATTGCGCGACCACCGCGTCGAAGAAATTGTCGGGAAAAGCGAGATGCTTCGCGTCCATCACCGCAAGCGTCTCGACGTTGAAGAGCTTCAGCTCGCGCACGCGGGCCTGCGCCCGCCGCAGCATCGGCTCGGAGATATCGACGCCGCAGATCTTCGTGGTCCGGGCATAGTCCGACAAAGACAGGCCGGTGCCGACGCCGACGTCGAGAATGCGGCCGCCGATGCGATCGGCTTCCGCGATGGTCGATTGGCGGCCCTGATCGAAGACCTTGCCGAACACCAGATCGTAGATCGGCGCCCAGCGCTCATAGGCCTTTTCGACCCCCGCGCGGTCGATGTCCCCCATGCCCCTGCCCCGAATGATGGATGCTGATCAGCCGCGGACCGGCTCGGCCACGCGCTGCGGCCTGATCACGTTGCCGCCCAAGCTGCTGCTTTCCGCAACAGCGCTCTGGATGAAGCCGCCGCCGAGCACGCGGGCGCGGCCGGACGCGGCATCGTAGAACACGCAGGCCTGGCCCGGCGAGACGCCCTCTTCGCCGGCGACGAGCTCGACCTCGTAATGGCCGTCCGCACCGCGCAGCCAGGCCGGCTGCGGCGGCCGCGTCGAGCGCACCCGCACGAACAATTCGAGGCCCTCGCGCGCGGCCGCGTCGAGCGCGCCGTCACCGATCCAATTGACCTCGCGCAGCGTGATGCGATGCGTCCGCAGCGCCTCGCGCGGGCCGACGACGACGCGGCGGGTGGCGACGTCCAGCTTGACGACGTAGAGCGGCGCGCCGGCAGCGATGCCGAGGCCCTTGCGCTGACCGATCGTGTAGTTCGCGATGCCCTGATGCACGCCGAGCACGCGGCCCTGGAGATCGACGATCTCGCCCGGCTCCATGGCGTTCGGGCGCAGCTTGCCGATGATGTCGGTATAGCGGCCGGTGGGCACGAAGCAGATGTCCTGGCTGTCGTGCTTGTCGGCGACCTCCAGGCCGAAGCGGCGCGCGAGCTCGCGCACCTCCGGCTTGGTCATGTCGCCGAGCGGAAAGCGCAGATAGTCGAGCTGCTCGCGCGTGGTCGCGAACAGGAAGTAGCTCTGGTCGCGATCGCTGTCCGCCGCGCAAGTGAGCGCGCGCGATCCGTCCGCCAGCCGCCGCGAGGCGACGTAGTGGCCGGTGGCGAGCACGGAGGCTCCGAGCTCGCGCGCGGTCTTCAGGAGATCGCCGAACTTGATGGCTCGGTTGCACTCGATGCACGGCACCGGCGTTTCGCCCGAAGCGTAGCTGGCGGCGAAATTGTCGATCACCGACTCGCGGAAGCGGTCTTCGTAGTCCAGCACGTAATGCGGGATGCCGAGGCGCTCGGCGACGTTGCGGGCATCGTGGATGTCCTGGCCGGCGCAGCACGCGCCCTTGCGGTGCGTCGCCGCGCCGTGATCGTAGAGCTGCAGGGTGATGCCGACGACGTCGTAGCCTTCCGACTTCAACAGCGCGGCCGTCACCGACGAGTCCACGCCGCCGGACATGGCGACGACGACCCTGGTGTCTTCGGGACGGCCTTCGAGATCGAGACTGTTGAGCATGATCCGGTCACTGCGATCGCGGCGTCAGGCAACGGGTTCCCGGCGCGGGAACGCCTCGCATGCGCCGTCTTTGCGGATGGCTTGCTTCCGGCGATCTCCGACAGGATGTCCTGACCGGAAACAACACGAAAGCATCTGTCTCTAATATAGGCGCACTTCCTGCGAAGCAATTGCGCCGGTCGCAGATGCCGGCGGCAAATCTTGCCGGCCGGGCAGAAATGGCGAGGACGCAGCGGGGGATCCACGCCCCGCTCGATTCCATAAGAATTTGAATTTGTTGACTATTTTTGACAGAACTGGCTTGGCCCGCTCCTTGCTGAACTGCTTCGTCGAGTTCATCGCGAGAGGTTCCAAGGTGTTCAGCGTCACGTCAGACATCCAGGCCGGCACGGCTCTCAAGACCACGGCGCCGAGACAGTCCCGTCAGGACGCTCCGCAGCCGGCCGACAGCTTCTCGGCGCTGGTCGACGCCGCGACTCCGGATCCGTCGACAGCGTCGCCGCCCACCTCCGCGTCGCCGTCACCGCGCGCCGGCAGCGCCTCCACCCCGAGCCGCGAGCCGGCGCGGGCCGGCGACGCCGATCGCACCACCCAGGCCAGGTCGCAGGACAAGCCGGCGGACAAGGCCGACGGCAGCACTGCGCGCGACGACGCCAGCGGTTCGGATACCACGGCCGACGCGACCACCGGCACGCCGACCAAGACCGACGCGGCCGGGACCGCCGACGGAAAGACCAGCGACGGCAAGACCGGCGACAAGAAGGACGGCGATCAGGCCAGCACGGATGCGAGCGCCGTGACGACCGCAGTAGCCGAGCAGACCCTGACCGTGCCGACGCCGGTCGCCGTGGCCATCCAGCCGGAGACCATCCTCGCCAACCCTGCTACCGGCGATGGCACGGCGGACGGCGACGGCACATCCAACGCACCCGGCGCCACCGCGCCCATCGGAGCGTCCGGTGTTGGCCCGCAGGGCTCGGTCGATGCCGCAGCAGGTCTGCTGGCGGCCGCAGCCAAATCCACCGGGGCGGCCAAGGATGCCGACGGAGCCGGATCCACCGCGGCGGCGCCCGAGACGGCAGCGGCGGCCTCCGGCGACGCTGCCGCATCTGCCGATCAGACCTTCACCGCCGCGCTCGATGCGGCCGTTCCCGGCGGCACCAAGCCGACGGGCAAGCCGGGCACCCAGACCAAGACGGGGCTCGCCGACGGCGCAGCCGGCAAGGTCACCGAACCGGGCAATGGCGACGTCCAGGCCGCTCAGCAGCCGGGCCATGGCGCCCTCGCCCAACAGCCCGCTGTTGCAGCCAAGCCGGACTCCGTCGAGGCCGGCGACGGGAAGGCGAATGGCAACGTGCAGGCACCGGCCTCACATGATCGCAACGCCGCCCCGACGACCAGCCAGACCAACGCGCCGGCGCCCGATCCGAGCGCACAGGCCACGGTCGCCGTACAGCCCCAACTGTCGACGCCGGCCGCATCGACCAGCCAGATCACCTCGGCCAACCTCACCGCGACAGCCGCTACGGCGGCCGCTGTGCCGCTGCATGGACTTGCCGTCGAGATCGCAGCCTCCGCGCTCAACGGCAAGAGCCGCTTCGAGATCCGACTGGATCCGGCCGAGCTCGGCCGCATCGACGTCCGCATCGACGTCGACCGCAACGGCCAGGTGACCTCGCATCTGCGGGTCGAGAAGCCGGAGACGCTGGCGATGCTGCAGCAGACGGCGCCGCAGCTGCAGCAGGCGCTGCAGGACGCCGGCCTCAAGAGCAACAACAGCGGATTGCAGTTCTCGCTCCGCGACCAGAACTCGTCCGGCCAGAACGGCGGCGATTATCAACAGAATGGCAACGCACAACGCCTGATCGTGACCGAGGACGAAAACGTCCCGGTCCAGCTCGCCGGCCGGTCCTATGGACGGATGTTCGGCGCGCAAGGCGGCGTGGATATCAGGGTTTAACAGGAGGCTTCCATGGCAATCGGCGACGCAATCACGTCAAGCCCGCCAGTCTCGGGCACGACCAACACCAATTCGTCATCCGGAAACAGCAACCTCGGCTCGAGCGCGGGCTCGACGATTGCAGGCAACTTCCAGACCTTCCTGACGCTGCTGACGACGCAGCTGCAGAACCAGAATCCGCTGGATCCGCTCGACACCAACCAGTTCACCCAGCAGCTCGTGCAGTTTGCCGGCGTCGAGCAGCAGCTCAAGACCAACGACCAGCTCGCATCGCTGCTCACGATGCAGCAGACGGCACAGGCGACCCAGGCGCTGGCCTTCGTCGGCAAGACCGCGGTCGTCGCCGGCGACACCACCAGCCTGTCCAGTGGAAAGGCGAGCTGGGGCCTCACCATCCCCAAGAACTGCAATCTGACGGTCAACATCATCAACAAGGCCGGGCAGACCGTCTTCACCGGCAAATATACGGCCAACGCTGGTGACAACCAGACCTACAGCTGGAATGGTCAGGGCAATGACGGCACGCAATGGCCGGATGGACAGTACAAGATCACGACGGTGGCGACCGACGCCACCAACGGCAATCCGGTTGCGATCAAGACCCAGGTCCAGGGCGCGGTGTCCTCGGTCGACCTGACCCAGCAGCCGCCATTGCTGACGATCGGCGGCCAGACCTACACGGTCAACCAGATCCGGCAGATCGTCGGCTAGCCCCCAAGCAACCGGCTCCTGAGACCGCGGATGCGCCTGCAGCTGAGCTTGAACATCAAGCTCTGCTGCCGCGACGACACGTCAGCGTAAGCGCCGGAAATTCTTAACCAATCATTTACCACGATTCCGCTCCCGGGGCGTCTCGCCACCGGAAGTGGCGGCGTTCGCGCACATCGCCGGATTCGCGCCCTTGGCTTAGGCAAATTTTAAGCGAGGCGGCGTAGGGTCTTACCGTGAGTTCAGTGGTTAAGAGTTTGTGAGTACGCCATGACAGAACCCCATCGCCCGAGGGTGAAATACGTCATCGGGCCTGACGGCAGCCCGCTCACCATCGCGGATTTGCCTGCCCCAGGCACCAAGAGGTGGGTCATTCGCCGGAAGGCGGAAGTCGTTGCCGCCGTTCGCGGCGGCTTGCTATCCCTCGAGGAAGCGTGCAGCCGCTACACCCTGACCGTCGACGAATTCCTGTCGTGGCAGTTCTCGATCGACCAGCACGGTCTGGCCGGCCTGCGCACCACCCGAATTCAGCAATATCGCCAATAGATCGTTACCGACACGACTGGACTTCTTCGAAAATCGGCTTGGCCCTGCCAAGCCGATTTTTTGCATGTCTACACTTTGTTAGGACCCTTTAACCACCGTTAACCATATCGAAACCTTCCCATAGGCAATAATTGCCCAGTGGTTCGTTTCAACCTCCGCAACCCGTCCCGCGAATGGCGGGGGCAGCGGCTGACATCGGATCGCCACCTGGAATGCGGGTGTTGGTGAAGGTTAAGGATTGAATTTCGCGATCTATGCAACCGGCCGTAAAGGCCCGCGAAGCTCAAATCACCTTTCAGCAGCCACCCGTCGAAATGCCGAACTATGGGGCAGTTGCTTGCAAGGTCTCTTGGACTTTCTGAAGGGTTTGGGCGCCGCGCGGCTCACCGCCATGATCGCAGTCACCGCTGCTCTGATCGGCTTCTTCGGTTTCGTCATCATGCGCGTGACGGCGCCGCAGATGACCACCCTCTTCACCGACCTGACCATGGAAGACTCCTCCAGCATCATCAAGGATCTGGAGCGGCAGGGCATCGCCTTCGAGATCCGCAACGAAGGCAGCGTGATCCTGGTACCGAAGGACAAGGTCACCCGGCTGCGCATGAAGCTCGCCGAGGGCGGCCTGCCCAAGGGCGGCGGCGTCGGCTACGAGATCTTCGACAAGTCGGACGCGCTGGGCACCACGAGCTTCGTCCAGAACATCAACCATCTCCGCGCGCTCGAGGGCGAGCTCGCCCGCACCATCCGCGCCATCGACCGCGTCCAGGCGGCACGCGTCCATCTCGTCCTGCCGGAGCGGCCGCTGTTCTCGCGCGAGACCCCGGAGCCGTCCGCCTCGATCGTCGTGCGCGTGCGCGGCACCCTCGAGCCGGCGCAGATCCGCGCCATCCGCCACCTCGTCGCTTCCGCCGTCAACGGCCTGAAGCCGCAGCGGGTGTCGATCGTCGACGAGGCCGGACAGCTGCTCGCCGACGGCACCCAGACCGACATCGACCAGCAGGTCGGCGACGAGCGCCGCAACGCCTTCGAGAAGCGGATGCGCAAGCAGGTCGAGGACATCGTCTCCTCGGTCGTCGGTGCGGGCCGCGCCCGCGTCCAGCTCTCCGCCGACTTCGACTTCAACCGCATCACTCAGACCTCCGACCGCTACGATCCGGAAGGCCGCGTGCTGCGCTCGAGCCAGACCCGCGAAGAGCAGTCGGCGACCAACGAGAGCAACGGCCAGGTCACGGTCAACAACGAGCTGCCGGGCAACCAGCAGAACCAGCCGCCGCAGCAGCCGCGGGACCAGAGCAAGAAGACCGAAGAGACCAACAATTACGAGATCTCCCGGACCACCAAGACGGAGGTCACCGAGGCCGGACGGGTCAACCGCATCTCGGTCGCGGTGCTGGTCGACGGCGCCTACTCCAAGAACGAAAAGGGCGAGCTGGTCTATCAGGAGCGCAGCAAGGACGAGCTCGACCGCATCGCCGCGCTGGTCCGCTCCGCAATCGGCTTCGACCAGAAGCGTGGCGACCAGGTCGAGGTGGTCAACCTGAAATTCGCCGACGCTCCCACGGTGCCGCAGATCAACGAGCCCACCGGCTTCCTCGGCATGCTCCACTTCACCAAGGATGACGTCATGTACGTCATCGAGCTCGCGGTGATGATGCTGCTCGGCATTGTCGTCGTGTTCATGGTGGTGCGGCCGCTGGTGAAGAAGATCATTGCCACCGAAGAGGTCGCCGCCCTGGGCGGCGGCCTGCCGGCGCTCACCGACGAAACCGTCCAGGCAGCCGCTCACGCCCAGCAGACCGCCAGCCTGATCGACGTCGCCCAGGTCCAGGGCCAGGTCCACGCCCAGTCCGTCCACCGCGTGGGCGAGCTGGCCGACCGCAACCCGGGCGAAGCCGCCGCCATCATCCGCCAGTGGCTCGCCGAGCCGCAGCAGAACTGATCCCACCGACGTGAACCGCCTGAACTGAAAAGAACGTAGACGCCATGTCGCTGCCGCAGACCCAGAACGCCAACGCCAACAACAACGACATTTCCACGGTGATCGCGACGCTGGCGAGCCGCCAGGCGCAGCGCCCGAAGACCGAGCCCTTGAGCGGCCCGCGGCGCGCTGCCGTGATGATGCTCGCGCTCGGCGAGCAGTATGGCGGCAAGATCTGGCAGCAGCTCGATGACGACGAGGTGCGTGAGCTGTCGCTCGCGATGTCGACGCTGGGAACCATCGAAGCCGACGTCGTCGAGGACCTGATGCTCGAATTCGTCTCGCGCATGTCTGCTTCCGGCGCGCTGATGGGCAATTTCGACGCCACCGAGCGGCTGCTGCAGCAATATCTGCCGCCGGAGCGCGTCAACGGCATCATGGACGAGATCCGCGGCCCGGCCGGCCGCAACATGTGGGAGAAGCTCTCCAACGTCCAGGAAGAGGTGCTCGCCAACTACCTCAAGAACGAATATCCGCAGACCATCGCGGTCGTGCTGTCCAAGCTGAAGCCGGAGCATGCCGCGCGCGTGCTCGCGATCCTGCCCGAGGACATGGCGCTCGACGTGATCGGCCGCATGCTCCGCATGGAAGCGGTCCAGAAGGAGGTCATCGAGCGGGTAGAGCAGACCTTGCGCACCGAATTCATGTCGAACCTGTCGCAGACCCGCCGCCGCGACGCCCACGAGGTCATGGCCGAGATCTTCAACAATTTCGACCGCCAGACCGAGACCCGCTTCATCACCTCGCTGGAGGAAGATAACCGGGAGTCAGCCGAGCGCATCAAGGCGCTGATGTTCACCTTCGACGACCTGATCAAGCTCGATTCCGCCTCGGCGCAGACGCTGCTGCGCAATGTCGACAAGGACAAGCTCGGCGTGGCGCTCAAGAGCGCCAACGAGGAGGTGCGCAACTTCTTCTTCGGCAACATGTCGTCGCGCGCCGCCAAGATGCTGCAGGACGACATGGCCGCCATGGGACCGGTGCGGCTGCGCGACGTCGACGAGGCGCAGGCCCTGCTCGTCAATCTCGCCAAGGATCTCGCCGCCAAGGGCGAGATCATGCTCAGCAAGAACCGCGCCGACGACGAACTGGTGTATTGATGGCTCAGCCCGCGAAATTCCTGTTCGATACCGACTTCGCCGCGCCGGAGAAGACGACGCGGGAGCGTGCGGCCACGTCCGCCGAGATCGCACAGAAGGTCGCGGCCGCCGAAGCCGCCGCCTACCGCAACGGCTACGAGGCGGCGCAGCGCGAAGCCAAGGTCGAAGCCGACCGCCGCGTCGCGTCGGCGCTGGAGCAGATCAACATCCAGTTGCAGGGCATCTCCGCCCGCTTCGAAGGCATCGAGCAGCGGATGGAAACCGAGGCCGTCGATGTGGCGGTCGCCGTCGCCCGCAAGCTGTGCGCGGCGCTGATCGAGGCGGAGCCGCTCGGCGAGATCGTCGGACTCGTGCACGACTGCTTCGCGCATCTGGTGGCCACGCCGCACCTCGTGCTGCGCATCAACGAGACGCTATACGAGCTCGCCCGCGAGAAGATCGAGAAGCTCGCCAAGCAGAGCGGCTTCGAGGGACGCCTCGTGATCCTCGCCGAGCCGGAGATCGCGACCGGCGACTGCCGCATCGAGTGGGCCGATGGCGGCGTGGTGCTGGAGCGCGCTGCGATCGACGCCAAGATCAACGAGTTGGTCGGACGCTACATGGCGTCCAGGAAGAACTAGGCCGCTGTGGCGGCCGAAGGAGTTTAAGTCATGAGCGACAACGAGATCCCGCTTCCCGACCTCAATTCCGCGGACGCGCCTCCGTTGGGCGGGGACGTCGGCTACAACGAAGAAGAGCATGCCGCGCGCATCGCGGCCGACCTCGAGGCGGTGTTCGACGTCCCGGTTCAGGTCTCAGCCGTGCTCGGCCGCTCGAAGATGGATGTTGGCGAGCTCCTGAAGCTCGGGCCCGGCACTGTGCTCGAGCTCGACCGCAAGGTCGGCGAGGCGATCGACATCTACGTCAACAACCGGCTCGTGGCACGCGGCGAGGTGGTTCTGGTCGAAGACAAGCTCGGCGTGACGATGACCGAAATCATCAAGTCCGACCGCAACTGACAGGCATGACCTGCGTGCCGATCGAGAGCGGCGCGACCGAATAGGAGACCAACATGCGGCTTCTCATCGTCGGAACGCTGAAGGGCCAGTTGACGACGGCCACCAAGATCGCCATGGAGAACGGCGCCACCGTCACCCATGCCGAGGACAACGAGCAGGCGATGCGGGTGCTGCGCGGCGGCAAGGGCGCCGACCTGCTGCTGGTCGACGTCGCGCTCGACATCCGCGACCTGGTGATGCGGCTCGACGCCGAGCACATCCACGTGCCGATCGTCGCCTGCGGCATCACCAGCGATGCACGCGCCGCGGTCGCCGCCATCCATGCCGGCGCCAAGGAATACATTCCGCTGCCGCCGGATCCCGAGCTGATCGCGGCGGTGCTCGCCGCCGTCGCCAACGATTCGCGCGACCTCGTCTATCGCGACGAGGCGATGGCCAAGGTGATCAAGCTCGCCCAGCAGATCGCCGGCTCCGACGCCTCGGTGATGATCACCGGCGAGTCCGGCACCGGCAAGGAGGTGCTGGCGCGCTACGTCCACACCCGCTCGGCCCGCGCCAAGCGTCCCTTCATCTCGATCAACTGCGCCGCGATCCCCGAGCATCTGCTGGAATCCGAGCTGTTCGGCCACGAGAAGGGCGCCTTCACCGGCGCGGTCGCCCGCCGCATCGGCAAGTTCGAGGAGGCCAATGGCGGCACCCTGCTGCTCGACGAAATCTCGGAAATGGACGTGCGGCTGCAGTCCAAGCTGCTGCGCGCCATCCAGGAGCGCGTGATCGACCGCGTCGGCGGCACCCGCCCGGTGCCGGTCGATATCCGCATCATCGCGACCTCCAACCGCAACCTTGCCGACGCCGTTCGCGAGGGCACGTTCCGCGAGGACCTGCTGTTCCGCCTCAACGTCGTCAACCTGAAGATCCCGCCGCTGCGCGAACGCCCCGCCGACATTCTCGAGCTGGCGCAGCATTTCGCGCGCAAATACTCCGATGCCAATGCCGTGCCGCTGCGGCCGATCTCGGCGGAAGCCAAGCGCATCCTCACCACCAATCGCTGGCCGGGGAACGTGCGCGAGCTGGAGAACACGATGCATCGCGCGGTGCTGATGGCGCAGGGCGACGAGATCGGGCCGGATGCCATCCTCACGCCGGACGGCACCCGTCTCGACATCGGCAAGACCCAGCCTGCCGTCGCGCATGCTACGATGGCCGCGGAACAGGTCACACGCGCTTTGGTCGGCCGCACGGTCGCCGATGTCGAACGTGACCTGATCCTGGAGACCCTGAAGCACTGCCTGGGCAACCGGACACATGCGGCCAATATCTTGGGCATCTCGATCCGCACGTTGCGCAACAAGCTCAACGAATATGCCGACGGCGGCGTGCCGATCCCGCCGCCAGGCTCCGGCGACACGCCGCGCGTGCCGAGCGCCGTATAATCTGCCCATCCGCATCGTTCTCGGCGGCGCGCTGGCCCTCGGCGCGCCGCTTGCCGTTTCGCCGGCTGATGCCGCAACGCGCGGCGTGCTGTCCGGCTGCTGGGAGCAGACGTCGCACGCGCCGCTCGTCAATCCGTCGTCGGGTCAGGAATGGGGCGCCCGGAGCTGGTGCTTCGCAGGCAAGGGCAAGCTGATCTCGCGAACGATCGCCTGTGGCAGGGAGGGCTGCGACGGCTGGGACAATGAACGCAGCTATCGCTGGCGGCCGCCCACCCTCTCGTTGTCCGATGCCGAGACGTCGCCGGACGGCGGGCGCATCAAAGTGTGGCGCCGCTGCCGCGTGCAGTTTCTGACCGACGATTGGATGCAGCTACAGGACTGTCAGCAGTCCCCGGATCCGTGGGTTCGCGAGAACACGCCGGCGCGTCGTCGCCGGGCACCACCTCACGAATAGTTCGGCGCCTCGGGATTGCGGAAGATGTGAATGGGATCGCCGGGCGTGAACTCGCGTTGCGTCAGCACGGCATAGGCATAGAGCGCGAGATACAGGATCGCGACGGTGCCGATCACGTAGAGCGCCCAGGTTCCGATCCGTTTCATCAGCTCCGCCGCAAACACCGCCTCAAGGCCGCGGTGCTTTTACGGCGTTCAGCTTCGGGACGCCACCCTGCGACCAACCGCCGCTCACCCCCTACGGCACGTCCTGCGGATCGGCCCCGCCGAGGGGGGCAAGTCGGGCGATGTCCGCGTCGCGGTCGACGTGCACATAGCCGCCATGCCAATACGCCAGGGCTGCCGCTTGCGGCGCCACCTCGACATGCACCACGCGGCCGATCACGATGCCATGGGAATGCCGCTCGATGATCTCCTCGACCTCGCAGTCCAGCGCGGCGAGCGCCCCGACCAGGAGCGGCACGCCGGTCACGTGCTTGCGCCACTCGGCGCCGGCGAACCGCTCGGCGCCTCTGAGACCGCCTTTACCCGAGAACCGCTCGGCCACGCCGATCTGGTCCGCGGCGAGCAGATTGGCGCCGAAAACACGCTCCCGCTGCAGGATCGGCCAGGACGAGGCGTTCCGATTGAGGCTCACGATCACCGAGGGCGGCTCGATGGACAGCGACGCCAGCGAACTCACGGTCATACCGGTCACATCATCGCCGCGCCCTACGGTGATGACGCTGACGCCGCCGACCAGTTGGCGCATCGCAGAGCGGAAGTCAGGCTGAAGCGCCGTAGCATCGGGCATGTGACGGATGATGGAGTTCATTGCGATGATATCTCCTAACCCGCCGTGCCCGGTCCAAGCAACTGGCCCAGGATCGAGCCTTCCAGCGCCGCAAGCTCCGCAGAGCCGCGCTGGCGCGGGCGCGGCAGATCGACCCTGATGTCCTCGGCGATCCGGCCATTCTCGATGACCAGAACCCGGTCGGCGAGGGCCACGGCTTCCGCCACGTCATGGGTGACCAGGATTGCGGTGAAGGTTTGATCGGCCCAGACCCGCTCCAGCAGCCGCTGCATCGCGATCCGCGTCAACGCATCGAGGGCGCCGAGCGGCTCGTCGAACGCCAGCAGGCGCGGACCGCTGACGAGCGCGCGCGCCAGAGCGACGCGCTGCTTCTGGCCGCCGGACAGCACCGCCGGCCATTGGTCGCGCTTGTCGGCGAGACCGACTTCCTCCAGCGCCTGCCGCGCGCGCTCATGCGCGCCGGCGGCCTTGCGCTCGCGGCCGAGGCCGACCTCGACATTGCCGAGCACCCGCGCCCACGGCAGCAGCCGCGGTTCCTGGAACATGACGCGGACGTCCTCGGGCCGCGCCGCGGCTTCACCGAAGCTGATGCTGCCCGACGTCGGCTTGTCCAGACCTGCGATCAGGCGGAGCAGCGTGCTCTTGCCGCAGCCACTCTGACCGACGATCGCGACGAACTGACCGGCCGGAATCTCGAGATCGATGCCGCGCAGCACCTCGTTGTCGCCGAACGCCTTGCGAAGGTCGCGGATCACGAGCGGCAAGCCGCGCGTCTCGGGTTTGGCCGGGGTCACGCCTGGCTTCCTCGCGCGGCGGAAGGCCTCAGCCTGCCCGATCACGTCAGCGCCGTCGATCGCCTCGGCGCCGGACACGGGAATTCGGAGCGCTTGCTGCATTTACGAACCTCAATGTTTGCTGAAGGCCGGATGCCAGGACAGCGTCATCCGTTCCAGCACCCGCGAAGCGCTGTCGGCGACCTTGCCCAGCAGGGCGTAGATCAGGATGGAGAGCACGACGACGTCGATCTGCATGAACTCGCGCGCCTGCATCGCCATGTAGCCGAGGCCCGAAGAGGCCGCGATCGTCTCGGCGACAATCAAGGTGAGCCACATGATGCCGAGCGCGAAGCGCAGACCGACGAAGATCGACGGCAACGCGCCGGGGAAGATCACGCGGCGAAACAGCTCGCTGTCGGTCATGCCGTAGACGCGGCCCATTTCAATGAGTTGCGGATCGACGGTGCGAATCCCGTGCAGCGTGTTGAGGTAGACGGGGAAGAACACGCCGAGGGCCACCAGGAACAGTTTTGCGCTCTCGTCGATGCCGAACCACAGGATGACCAGCGGGATCAGCGCCAGATGTGGCACGTTGCGCACCATCTGCAGCGTGGTGTCCGTCAGCTTCGCCGACAGCTGCGACAGGCCATTGGCGAGCCCAAAGGCGAAGCCGATGCCGCCACCGATCAAAAAGCCGATCGAGGCGCGCCAGAAGCTGACCCAGATGTTGCGGCCGAGCTCACCCGACCACAGCAGCTTCCACCCGGCGCGCGCGACGTCGCTCGGCGCCGGCAGCACCCGCGGCGACACCAGGCCGGCGACCGAGGCCGCCTGCCAGATCAGAATGATCGCGAGCGGCACCAGCCAGGGGATCAGCGCATCCGCGCGCGGCACCGCGAGCTTGCGGACCTTGGGAAGGCTTTCGATCAGGCTCATGACTGCGAGGCTCTCTGCAACGGACGATGCTCGTTGGCGATCGTCTCACCGAATGGGCCGGTGTTGGTGCGCAGTTTAGTCACGTTGCCGGCCTGCTCCGACACGTTCAGCCCAAGCTTGGGAAACACCAGCTCGGCGAAGCGGTAGGCTTCTTCGAGGTGCGGGTAGCCGGACAGGATGAAGGTGTCGATGCCAAGCTCCTGGTACTCGCGGATGCGCGCCGCGACCGTGTCGGGATCACCGACCAGCGCGGTGCCGGCGCCACCGCGGACCAGCCCGACGCCGGCCCACAAATTGGGGCTGATCTCGAGCTTGTCGCGCCGGCCGCCGTGGAGCTGCGACATGCGCTGCTGGCCGACCGAATCCATCCGCGCAAAAATCTTCTGTGCCGAGGCGATGGTGTCGTCGGTGACGTGCTTGATGAGGTCGTCGGCGGCCGCCCACGCCTCCGCGTTGGTCTCGCGCACGATCACGTGCAGGCGGATGCCGAACGACAGCTTGCGGGCACGACTGTCGGCGACGGCTCTCACCTTGGCGATCTTCGCCGCGACATCTGCCGGCGGCTCGCCCCAAGTGAGATACTTCTCGACCGTATCGACGGCGACGTCGATGCCGGCATCCGACGAGCCACCGAAGAACAGCGGCGGGCGTGGCGACTGCACCGGTGGGAACAGCAGCCGGCCATCCTCGACCTTGATGTGCTTGCCGGCGAAGTTGACGGCTTCGCCTTCGAGCAGCGCGCTGTAGACGGTGAGAAACTCGCGGGTGACCTCGTAGCGCTCCTCATGCGACAGGGAGATGCCGTCGCCCTTGTTCTCGACCGGATCGCCGCCGGTGACGACGTTGACCAGCAGGCGTCCGTTGGTGACGCGGTCCAGCGTCGCAGTCATGCGCGCGGCCACGGCCGGCGATTGCAGACCCGGACGCACCGCGACGAGATAGCGCAGCTTCTCGGTGAAAGGCGCCACGGCCGACGCCACGATCCAGGAATCCTCGCAGCTGCGCCCCGTCGGGATCAGCACGCCGAAATAGCCGAGCTGGTCGGCGGCCTGCGCGACCTGGCGCAGATAGTTGAAGTTGACCTCGCGGCCGCCTTGCGAGGTGCCGAGATAGCGGCCGTCGCCATGGGTCGGCAGGAACCACAGCACATTGGGCTTCGAAGCATTGCTCATGTCGTTCTCTTTCGGATCGTGTCGCAGGCGAGCGTCAGGTGGACGGCGTCCACTTCCAGACGATGTCGGCGACGTTGACTTGTTTCGGGATGAGCCCAACCCGGGCGAAGCGGTCGGCGACGGCCTGCTGGCTCTTGATGACCTCGTCGTCGATCGGCACGACGCTATAGACCGAGCGGTCGACGAAGCGCTTGACCGCCTCAAGATCGACGCCGGTGGCCTCGGCCTGGGCCTTGGCGACCTCCTCGTGATGGCTGTTGGCCCACACGCCTTCTGCGGCGAAGGCGGCGTTCAGCCTGGCCACCACGGCCGGGTACTTTTCGACGAAGTCGGAGCCGACGATGTAGAACGAGTTCGGCTTGTGCACGTCTTTGTCCCACGCGATCACCCGCGCATTCTCCTTGAGCTCGGCGAGCGCGAGATACGGATCCCAGATCGACCAGGCGTCGACCGAGCCCTTGACGAAGGCGGCGGTGGCATCGGCGGGCGCGAGCGGCGCCGGCGTGATGTCGGTCCAGGACAGGCCCGCCTTCTCCAGCGCGGCGACCAGGAGATTGTGCGCGCTCGAGCCCTTGCCGAAGGCGACGCGCTTGCCCTTGAGATCGGCGAGCGACTTGATCGGCGAGTCCTTGGGCACGATGATCGCCTGGCTGCTGCCGTTCTGCTTGACGGCCGCCGCGTAGCGGATCTTGGCACTGGCGGCCTGCGCGAAGATCGGCGGCGCGTCGCCGACATAGCCGAAATCGACGCTGCCGACATTGATGGCCTCCAGCAGCGGCGGACCGAACTGGAAGTCGACCCAGACGATGTCGATGCCGACAGGCTTGAACGTGTCCTCGATGGTGCGGCGCGCCTTCACGGCCGGGAAGAAGCCGCCCTTCTGGGTGCCGATCCGGATCTCCTTCGGCTTGTCCTCGGCGCGCAGCGGCGTCGCAGAGGCCATCACCGCAGCCGATGCCAACGACAGTTTCAGAAAATCACGCCGCTTCATTGCCCTCTCCGATCACCCTTGTGCATCTACGTTGATGCGATGCACAGGATGATGGTGGCGGGCGAAACGCGTGTCGAGCACCCCTGGAAAATAGTGATGCCGGTCCTCTCGGCTCACGACCAGAGGGGATGATCGTATCGAGGCCCCCACGCAAAGCAGCGAGAATTTCTCGCAAGCAAAGATGCGATCAGGCGTCTTCACGGCCCATCAACCAAGATCTCGGTGGGACCGGCGCGACTCCGCTCTGGCGGTGCGCCGGTGTGCGCGAGGTTCCGCCCGCTTGATCCAGGTCAACGCCGGTTTCCGGAGCTTTCTTAAACATAAGATTAGGCGCGGCCCGGATGCCGCAATCCCTCCTGAACCTCCCCTAGCAGAGAATTCTCTCATGTCGCTCGTTGGCAGCGATGCGAACGCGCATGCGCGTCGCAGACGCATGGAAATTTTTGCCTTCCTGTTTCTCACCGCCGTGCTGATGCCCGCGCTCGCGGTCGCCACCGTCGGCTCCTACGGGCTCACGGTGTGGGTCTACCAGATGATGGTCGGGCCGCCCGGCCCGCCTGCTGCGCATTGATTGGAACGACCACGCCTATGCTCTCCCACCGCACCTCCCTCGACCGCCGCGCGCTGATCACCGGCCGTGTCCTCACCGCCGATCCCGTCGTCGCGCCGGCCAAGGGCGAGATCGCCAGCATCATCGTGCAGACCCGCCCCGAGCAGCTCGATCGCGTCGAAGCCGACATCCTCGCGCTGTCCGGCTGCGAGATCCACGGCCGCGACGAGCGCGGCAAGCTGATCGTGGTCGTCGATGCGCCCGATGCCGGCGCGCTCGGCGCCACCATGAACCGGATCGGACTGCTGCCGCACGTGCACTCCGCCTGCCTCGTCTTCCACGCCATCGACGCCGGCTAATCACACGAGACTCCAATGACCGACATGAAGATCGATCGCCGCCAGATGCTGAAGCTGGAGGCCGCCGCGATTGCCGCGGCCGCCGCCGGCATGCCGAGCGCCTCGCTCGCGGCAAACCTCGTCACCGAGCGCGAAGCCTCCGAGTTGAAATGGGACAAGGCCGCCTGCCGCTTCTGCGGCACCGGCTGCAGCGTGATGGTCGCGACCAAGGACAACCGGGTCGTCGCCACCCATGGCGACATCAAGGCCGAGGTCAATCGCGGCCTGAACTGCGTCAAGGGCTACTTTCTCTCGAAGATCATGTACGGCCATGATCGCCTGACGCATCCGATGCTGCGCAAGACGAACGGCAAGTACGACAAGAACGGCGAGTTCACCCCCGTCTCCTGGGACGAAGCCTTCGACGTCATGGCCGCGAAGTACAAGGAGGCGCTGAAGAAGCGCGGGCCTTCCGGCGTCGGCATGTTCGGCTCCGGACAGTGGACGATCTGGGAAGGCTATGCGGCCTCGAAGCTGTTCAAGGCCGGCTTCCGCTCCAACAACATCGATCCGAATGCGCGGCACTGCATGGCCTCGGCCGTCGCCGGCATGATGCGCACCTTCGGTATCGACGAGCCGCCCGGCTGCTACGACGACATCGAGGCCACCGACGCGTTCGTGCTGTGGGGCTCCAACATGGCGGAGATGCATCCGATCCTATGGAGCCGCGTCACCGACCGCAGGCTGTCGGCGCCGCATGTCAAGGTCGCCGTGCTCTCGACCTTCGAGCACCGCTCGTTCGACCTCGCCGACATCGGCATGGTGTTCAAGCCGCAGACCGATCTCTATCTCCTCAATGCGATCGCCAACCACATCATCAAGACCGGCCGCGTCAACAAGGAGTTCGTCCAGGCGCATACGGTGTTCAAGAAGGGCCAGACCGACATCGGCTACGGCCTGCGGCCCGAGCATCCGCTGGAGAAGAAGGCGACCGGCCGCACCAAGGCCAATGACGCCACCGACATCTCGTTCGACGATTATGCCAAGTTCGTCTCCGACTACACGCTGGAGAAGGCCGCCGAGATGTCCGGCGTGCCGCTGAACCGGCTGGAGGCGCTGGCCGAGCTCTATGCCGATCCGAAGACCAAGGTGGTCTCGTTCTGGACCATGGGCTTCAACCAGCACACCCGCGGCGTCTGGTGCAACAACCTCGTCTACAACATCCACCTCCTGACCGGAAAGATCAGCGAGCCCGGCAACAGCCCGTTCTCGCTGACCGGCCAGCCTTCGGCCTGCGGCACCGCGCGCGAGGTCGGCACCTTCTCGCACCGCCTGCCCGCCGACATGGTGGTCACCAACAAGGAGCATCGCACCAAGGCCGAGCACATCTGGCAGTTGCCGGAGGGCACGATCCCCGACAAGCCCGGCTATCACGCCGTGCTGCAGAGCCGGATGCTGAAGGACGGCCTGCTCAACGCCTATTGGGTGCAGGTCAACAACAACCTCCAGGCCGGCCCGAACGCGAACGAGGAGACCTATCCGGGCTTCCGCAATCCGGACAATTTCATCGTCGTTTCCGACGCCTATCCTTCCGTCACCGCGCTCGCCGCCGATCTCATTTTGCCGACGGCCATGTGGGTGGAAAAGGAAGGCGCCTATGGCAATGCCGAGCGCCGCACCCAGTTCTGGCATCAGCTCGTCTCCGCGCCGGGCGAGGCGCGCTCCGACCTCTGGCAACTGATGGAGTTCTCCAAGCGCTTCAAGATCGAGGAAGTCTGGCCCGAGGAGCTGATCGCCAAGAAGCCGGACGTGCGCGGCAAGACGCTGTTCGACGTGCTCTACAAGAACGGCCAGGTCGACAAGTTTCCGCTCGACCAGATCGAGCCGGGCTATGCCAACGACGAATCCAAGGCGTTCGGCTTCTACGTCCACAAGGGCCTGTTCGAGGAATACGCCTCGTTCGGCCGCGGCCATGGCCATGACCTGGCGCCGTTCGAGGCCTACCACAAAGAGCGCGGCCTGCGTTGGCCGGTGGTCGACGGCAAGGAGACGCGCTGGCGCTTCCGCGAGGGCTCCGATCCTTACGTCAAGGCTGGCACCGGCGTGCAGTTCTACGGCTTCCCCGACGGCAAGGCTCGCATCTTCGCTTTGCCCTACGAGCCGCCGGCGGAATCGCCCGACAAGGACTACCCGTTCTGGCTGTCGACGGGCCGAGTGGTCGAGCATTGGCATTCCGGCACGATGACGCGCCGCGTGCCCGAGCTCTACAAGGCCTTCCCCGAAGCCGTCTGCTTCATGCATCCGGACGATGCGCAGGAAGCCAACCTGCGGCGCGGCGACGAGGTCAAGGTCGCCTCGCGACGCGGCTTTATCCGCGCCCGCGTCGAGACCCGCGGCCGCGACAAGCCGCCGCGCGGGCTCGTGTTCGTGCCGTGGTTCGACGAGTCGAAGCTGATCAACAAGGTGACGCTCGACGCCACCGATCCGATCTCGCTGCAGACCGACTACAAGAAATGCGCCGTGCGCATCGAGCGGGTGTGACGATCATGATCAGGAAACTTTCCATGATGCTGGTCGCGGCCAGCGTTGCAGCCGGGTCGAGCGCGCTGCTCGCCCAGAGCGTCAGCTCGTCCCTGCGCGGTCCCGCGCCGCTCAACGACGAAGGCCCGGCGCCGCCGATGCAGCCGATGAAGAACACCGCCGAGAAGGAGGTCCGCAACTATCCGGAGCAGCCGCCGGTGATTCCGCATGCCATCGACGGCTATCAGGTCGACATGCAGGGCAACAAATGCCTGTCCTGCCATGCCCGCGCGCGCACCGCGGAGTCGAAGGCGCCGATGCTGTCGATCACGCACTTCATGGATCGCGACGGCCAGTTCCTGGCCTCGGTGTCACCGCGCCGCTTCTTCTGCACCCAGTGCCACGTGCCGCAGAGCGTCGCCAACCCGCCGGTCAGCAACGACTTCGTCGACATCGACACGCTGCTGGCGCACGACAGGCCGGGTGGCAAGCGATGAGCAGCGCCGACATCCCGGAGGGCGCCAAAGCGCCCGTCCCCGAGAAGCGGCTCGGCCTTGTCCGCCGCGCCTGGCAGTTCATTCTCGACCTCATCGACGTGCTGCTGAAGCCGAGCTCCGTGTTCGGGCTCGGCGTGCTGGTGCTGGCGGGCTTCCTCGCCGGCGTCATCTTCTGGGGCGGCTTCAACACCGCGCTGGAGATCACCAACACCGAAAAATTCTGCACCGGCTGTCACGAGATGCGCGACAACGTGTTCGCCGAGCTGAAGTCGACCGTCCACTTCTCCAACCGCTCCGGCGTGCGCGCCAGTTGCCCGGACTGCCATGTGCCGCACAACTGGACCGACAAGATCGCGCGCAAGATGCAGGCCTCCAAGGAGGTCTGGGGCCATCTGTTCGGCTCGATCAACACCCGCGAGAAGTTCACCGACCGCAGGCTGGAGCTGGCCTTGCACGAATGGGCGCGCTTCAAGGCCAATGATTCGCTCGAATGCCGCAACTGCCACAGCGCGCAGTCGATGGACATCACCAAGCAGTCGCCGCGCGCCGTCGAAGCGCACCAGCGCTTCCTCTTCACCGGCGAGAAGACCTGCATCGACTGCCACAAGGGCATCGCGCACCATCTGCCGGACATGCGCGGCGTCCCGGGCTGGCAGTAGGCTTCTTCTGGAGGGGAACGAGCGATCGCCGCAGGCACGCTGCGCCCCCTCCCCCGCTTGCGGGGGAGGGCTGGGGTGGGGGCGCCACACGGGCAGTCCCGCCGGAGCGTTCCCCCACCCGCATCGCATCTTCCGATGCGATGCGACCTCCCCCGCAAGCGGGGGAGGCGTGGACCCATTCACATCGAGCGCTTGATCTCTCCCCGCCAGCCCTTAGGTTCACGGAATGTCCCCGAGTCGCCGCGCGGCTCCATCCTCGTGAGCCATGACCACCTTCTCCCCGCATCAGGATTCCGCGCTCAAGGCCGTCGGCGACTGGCTGAAGGCCAAGCCGGGCAAGAACGGCACGCCGCAGGTGTTCCGGCTGTTCGGCTATGCCGGAACCGGCAAGACCACGCTGGCCCGCCACATCGCCGAAGACGTCGACGGCGAGGTCAAGTTCGCGGCCTTCACCGGCAAGGCGGCGCTGGTGATGCGCAGCAAGGGCTGCGACAATGCCTCCACCATCCACTCGCTGATCTATCGCGCGCAGGAGAGCGGCGAGGAGCAGCCGAACTTCGAATTGTGGGACGACGCGCCGGCGTCCAAGGCCAAGCTGATCATCATCGACGAATGCTCGATGGTCGACGCCGATCTCGGCCGTGATCTCCTGTCCTTCGACTGCCCGTTGCTGGTGCTCGGCGATCCCGCGCAGCTGCCGCCGGTCAAGGGCGGCGGCTTCTTCACCGAGAGCGAGCCCGACGTGATGCTCACCGAGGTGCATCGCCAGGCCAAGGACGATCCGATCGTGCGGATGTCGATGGACGTGCGCGAGGGCAACACGCTCGACATCGGCCGCTACGGCGAGAGCGAGGTGGTGGAGCGCCGCGAGCTCGATCCGTCGCGCGTGATGGAGGCCGACCAGGTGCTGGTCGGCCGCAACGCCACCCGCCGCGCCTACAACAACCGCTTTCGGCAGCGCCTCGACATCGAGGACGCCCTCCCCGTCGCCGGCGACAAGCTGGTCTGCCTGCGCAACAACCGCAAGAAGGGCCTGTTCAATGGCGGGCTATGGCGGGTGAAGTCGCGCGCGACCTCGAAATCCAAGATCGTGACGATGCGGGTCGCGCCCGACGAGGATCTCGGACGCAAGGTAACGAAAGTCTCGGTGCGCGGCGAATGCTTCGGCGGCGGCATCGAGGACATCCCGTGGGAGCAGCGCAAGCCTTATGACGAGTTCGACTACGGCTACGTGCTGACCGTGCACAAGTCGCAGGGCTCGCAATGGGACGACGTGGTGCTGTTCGACGAGAGCTTTGCCTTCCAGGAGAGCCGCGCCCGCTGGCTCTACACCGGAATCACACGGGCCGCGAAGCGGCTGTCGATCGTGGTGTAACGCCGGCTTTACCGCGCGAGGCGATTTCGTCCGCCTCGCTGGTACCCGCCTGCGGCCGGTTGATCCACGTCAACCTGACGCAGGGTCCTTGGCGGATAGAGATCGATTCACATCTCTGTTAATCCGGCAGCAGGCGGCGGGATCGCATGGCAAAGTCCAGGACCACGAAGGGCAAGGCCTCCAACGGCCAACGCATGAGGCGCGCAGCCGCCACCGCGCGCGTCGCGCGCCGGCAGTCCGCCGCCAGGCTCGATCCGATCGCGCAGTCGCTGGTCGACGAACAGATGCAGGCCGCGCAGATCACCGGGCTGTCGGCGTTCGAGACCGTGCTCAACGGACCGCCGGCCCTGGACGCCAACTCCGCGCCGGTCAAGGCGATGCTGGATGGTGCCGCGCCCGACGATGCCAAGCTGATGAAGGCGCTGATCGAGGGCAAGGCCAAGCCCGACAAGCGTCACACCTCCGACGAGCTCGCCGACAACTGGCGCCAGGGCGGCTACCCCTACAAATTCCGCATGTACCGCAAGGACTATGAGGAACAGAAATTCATCCTGCAGACCGAGCTGCTCAAGCTGCAGAACTGGATGAAGGATGCGCGGCAGCGCCTGGTGCTGCTGTTCGAGGGCCGCGATGCCGCCGGCAAGGGCGGCACCATCAAGCGCTTCATGGAGCATCTCAATCCGCGCGGCGCCCGCGTCGTCGCGCTGGACAAGCCGAGCGACGTCGAGCGCGGCCAATGGTATTTTCAGCGCTATGTCGAGCACCTGCCGACCGCGGGCGAGATCGTGCTGTTCGATCGCTCATGGTACAACCGCGCCGGGGTCGAGCGCGTGATGGGCTTCTGCTCGCAGGCCGAATATGACGAGTTCCTGCGCCAGGTGCCGGAGTTCGAGCGCAATCTCGTGCGCAGCGGCATGCATCTCATCAAGTTCTGGTTCTCGGTCAGCCGCGAGGAGCAGCGCCGCCGCTTCAAGGAGCGCGAGGCGCATCCGCTCAAGCAGTGGAAGCTGTCGCCGATCGACACCGCCTCGCTCGACAAATGGGATGACTACACCCGCGCCAAGGAGGCGATGTTCTTCTCCACCGACACCGCCGACTGCCCGTGGACCGTGATCAAGTCGGACGACAAGAAGCGCGCGCGGCTGAACGCGATGCGCTGCGTGCTGCACTCCCTGCCCTATGCCGGCAAGGACGCCTCGCGCATCGGGCAGGTCGACGATCTCATCGTCGGCCGCGCCAGCGTCATCCACGAGCGCGAGGAGCACGCGAGCTGAGGCGACGCGCTCAGCGCCGATGACGCCGATGCGCCCTCACGGGATCGGCTGGCGGCATCGCTGCATTTGCATTCGGAAAGGCCGGCGGGCCACGGCGAGCCAGCTCCGCCTGCGCCGCCGGCGTCAGCGCGCCGCCATTGAGCACATCGCGGTCGGGATGCATGGCCGCATAGGCCGCCGGCTCGGAGAATTGGGCCGACGCCGCGGTGGCCGCCAGTGGCGACATCAGCAGAGCTGCCGCCAGGCTCCTGAATGCGATCATGATTGGTCTTCCCTGTTGCGCACCAATTCGCGCAGGCGATGATGTAGGCAGGCGAAAGCGGCATCCCAATCACGACCGCGCGAGGTGACGGCCGTTCGTGATCGCGCCCATCTCTCAGACGTAGCGCTGCAGCCGCTGTCCGGGCAGCAGATCGTAGGACGCCTTCCAGGCGACCCGTCATCGCCGCTGCGGCAGCCGATCATACGGGCGGAGATGAGCGGACGGCGGAAACGCGGGCGCCGCGCCGGAGGCGCGCACCAGGCCCATTCGTCCCGCCGGCGTCAGTGCGCCGCCGTTGAGCACGTCGCGATCGGGATACATCGCCTGAAACGCCCCCGGCTCCTGCTCGCCGTAGAACCAGCCCTGCGCCGATGCCGGCGCGGCAGTCGCCATCGACAGCAGCACCGCTGCCGCCTTTGATTTCCAGGATGTCATGATTGTTCTCCAGGTTCTCAAGATGCGGAGAACGCGCACTCGATGTCTGGTCAGGGGTCTGACGATCGAGACGCGTCCGCCTCTGTATTGACCGCAGAGAGAACGAAATATTCGCGGCGTCTCCGCCGCGCGGGCATCACGACCACGAGACCTGAACCACATCATGGTTCGAAGATCGACGAAGTGTGATGTCATCGTGAGCTTGCGGATTAGATGGCCCGTCGGGCAAATCGGCCAACGACGACAGAAGCTGTCAAGGCCTTCTGAAAAACATAAATCGTTTCGCGGTTTGCCCAAATCACGCTTATGATGCCCGCGTTTCGTTGCACGGCAGGGGACGTATCGCGATCGTCACGGACGTTGGCAGCGAAATGCGATGGACGCGACATGTTGCAGCGGGCGAAGCGCCTGCGGACGAACGGCATGGCGCGGACGGCGAAAGCGTGTGGTCCTGGCCTCCCGACGCTGAGGCCAAGCTGGTGGTGATGATCCGCCGGCGACGGGGGCAAGACAGCCGGTCCCCGAGGAGAGCACGTATAAGCGTTAACACCATCGCGCGGGGAAGGCCGGATCTGTCTGGCTGAACCTGTGGTACCTGCCGCCTGCATTTTTTCCGCAGGCGGGCCACGGGCCTCAGCCGAGGTCCGGCCTTCCCTGCGCCCTCCGCTTCCGGAGGGCCGATGATCCGGCATCCCTCGGGCCATTCGAGCCGCGAGAACAAATCGCCATGTCTGGAACGCTCCCGCCACAACTCACAGTGTCGTTCCCGGCGCCCAGCGCGCAATTGTGCACGCCTCGCGCCACCCCGGCCGTTCACGCAGTCGTGTCGCGTCCCCCGTAACGCCGGCCGAGCACCGACGTATCTTGCAGCAGAGGCCGGACCGGGCCAGTGTTTCCGGCTGGCGAGACGACAAGCCCCCCTAGCGAGGATCCAAAGATGCGCCTCACCCGCTCCCTTTTCGTCAAGACAGCCGCGCTCGGTGCCATGGCGGCCGGCATCCTGGCCTGGCAGCCGCTGCACGCCGCCGAGGTGGCCGTCGTGATCCCGCCGCCGGCCCAGGATCAGCCGGCCTCCGACGGGCTGGAAACCGCCGTTGTCGCCGGCGGTTGCTTCTGGGGCGTCCAGGGCGTCTACCAGCACACGGCGGGCGTGGTCAGCGCGGTGTCCGGCTATGCCGGCGGCACCAAGGCCACGGCCGACTACCGCACGGTGTCGAGCGGCACGACGGGCCATGCGGAATCGGTCCAGATCAAGTACGACCCGAAGAAGATCTCCTACGGCAAGATCCTGCAGATCTTCTTTTCGGTCGTGCACGATCCGACCCAGTTGAACCGACAGGGCCCGGACTCAGGCCCGCAATATCGCTCGGCGATCTTCACCACCTCGGAGGCGCAGAGGAAGGTCGCGGAGGCCTATGTCGCCCAGCTCGACAAGGCCAAGGTGTTCGGCAAGCCGATCGTCACCAAGATCGGCAAGCTCGAGGCGTTCTATCCGGCCGAGGCCTATCATCAGGACTATCTGACGCTGCACCCGAGCCAGCCCTATATTGCCTATAACGACCTGCCGAAGATCGAGAACCTGAAGAAGATCTTCGCGGAGAACTACATCGAGAAGCCGACGCTGGTCGGCGAGGCCAAAGCGACGAACTGAGGCGACGACCTGCCGCCACGACTTTGAGGCCGCGACGGTGGCCGATCAGCGCAATGACAGGGGCGGACGAGTCTAGGTCCGCCAGAGGAAAAGAGATGAGCGACACCAAGACCGACGACAAGGTCATCAAGAGCGAGGCGGAATGGCGCAAGGAGCTGACGCCGATGCAGTACGCCGTGCTGCGCGAGAAGGCGACCGAGCGCCCGTTCTCGGGCGAATACGAGCATGAGCATCGCGCCGGGACCTATGTGTGTGCCGGCTGCGGCCAGACCCTGTTCGAGTCCGACGCCAAATTCGACTCCGGCTGCGGCTGGCCGAGCTTCACCCAGCCGGCGACGGAGAGCCACATCGACGAGGAGACCGACTATACCCACGGCATGGTCCGCACCGAGGTGCTGTGCTCGAAATGCTCGGGCCATCTCGGCCATGTCTTTCCCGACGGTCCGGGGCCAACCGGCCTGCGCTATTGCATCAATTCCGCGGCCCTGAAGTTGAAGCCGCGCTGACGTCACCATCGGCCCCGGTTCCGTTACGGACGGTAATGGGGCCGCTGGGCTGGCGGCCGGCGAGGCGTGGGCGGCCAAAACCGGCCACCAGGGGTGAGATTTTAGCCGTGCAGATCGGGCTCTCCTGCATTCACAAGTTGCAGATCGATTAAACTATTGAAAAAAGAGGATATTTCAGCGCGGTCCGAACCAGGCCGGATTTACGATGTGAGCGTGCAGGATTCGCATTTCTGCCAAATCGGCCTATATTAGGGGTCGTAACTGACTATGCAGGGCCGGGCCGCCTGGAGCGGCAAATCCCGCCCTCCACCCCCGCAATCGCTGGCGTCATCGCCAAGCTGAATGTTTTGAAAGCTCGCGTCAGCGCTTCCAGCCGACAAGAAGAGGTCTCAGACCATGCGTCCACTGCGTCCGTTCAACTTCAACACCTCTGCCGAACTGTTTCCCGCCGCCATCCGCAAGAAGAAGCGGGCGGGGTTTGCCTATCGGCGGTTCGGCACCGCGGCTGAAGCCGTGCGCTTTGCCATGGAGGAGTTGCCTGCGGATTCGCTGAATGGCGCCTACCTGCAGGTCGAGGAAGCCCGGTTCGACCAGAACGGCATCCGCACCCTGTATGAGAGCGAGGCGTTCCCGCTGCCGCGCCGGGTGGTCGACAAGGCGCCGGACGCCGATGCAGCCTGACGGCTGCCAGACCATTCTCCAACACCCTGCCCCGCCTTGTGCGGGGCAGTTTTTTTATGGGGGTCGGTTTGTGCGGCTTTTGGCCCGGTCTCGCGGCGCATCAACGCGGCTGGGTATCGAGCCACCGCCGCAAGATCTTGGCGTTGCGCATATTGGCGCGGAACAGCACGTCGAAGGCGTCGCCCGCCACCGGCACCATGCCGATCACCCCCTCGACCGCGACATTGCCGAGCATCCGGGTGATGACGTGCCAGGGCGCGCCCAGCGCACGGGCCTCGCGCACCAGCCACAGCGACAGCGCGGTCGCGATGAGGTCACCGACCACAGGGATCAGGCCGATGATGCCGTCGATGCCATAGCGGATGTTGGTGCCGGGCAGGACGAAGGCGACGTCGAGCAGCTTCGCCACCGCCTCCAGCCGCGCGATGCGCTGCTCACGGGTCAGATTGCCGAATGGATTGGAGGTGCTGAAATCGAAGCGCACGCCGCCCGGGCCGACGAAGGCGCCATTGAACGAGGACTGGAAGGATCCCTGCGGGATCTCACGTCCGTCCTGGTCGATGATCGGTCCGCGCGCCTCATTGGCGTTGAAGCGTGCCTGCGAGGCGCGTCCGGAGGCGCGGCGGGGCGAGGGGGTCATCTGCTCTTGCATACCCATCACATAGAAACGCGGCAGCAGGGCGCAAGTTGCGTCACGCCGTCACGCGCTGTGCTCGCTGGGCTGAGCCGCCGGGGCTTCGGGCGGGGTTTCGTCGACGAATTTGTGCACCAGCCACGACGACACCGTCGCGGGAATGAAGCCGACCAGTCCGTAAAGGACCCATTGCAGGGCACCGTATTCGGAGCCGTGCGAAGCGTAGTTGAAGCCGGCGAGCAGGAAGGCGATGCCGCCCACCAGCAGCATCCGCAAGGTCGGCCCGATGCGCCTGACGTGGAACAGGATGTCGTCGATCGCGCACATCATCAGTGCCGGCAGGAAACCGAACAGGTAGCTGTATTGCAGCGAGGTGACGAAGACCTTGAACAGCTTGGCCACTTCGCCGGGATTGGTGTTGGTCCAATAGCCGGACATGTAGGTCGTGACCAGAAGCAGCGCGAAACCGCCCAGCGCCGGGCCCACGGCAACGAAGATGAGATATCGCTTCATGCCCAATCTCCTGCCTCGCCGATTCGCCCAACGCGCGAGGCGCGTGCGGACTGCTCAGTCACCCCACAGCGCGAAGGCGTCGTTGAAGGCGCGCTCGCCCGGCGCGCCCTTCTCGATCGCGATGATGGCCCGGCGCTGATTGCTGTAGACCAGCGGAACGTCGAACCAGGAGCGCTCCTTCAGGAGCTGCACGTTGCGGGTCCGGTCGGCGTCGACATTGGACAGGCCGACCAGGAAGAAGCCGTCGGTGACCTTCACTGCGAGGCCGGCCAGCGGCGTCCCGCGCGCCTGCTCGTTGGATTTCATCAGGATCCCCGGCACGTTGCCGACGCCGCCGCCAGAGAAATCCTGCGGCAGGATGAAGGTCAGTTCCGCGGTGTGGCTCGCCGGCAGCGACGTGTCGGTGTTGCGGCGGAACGACATCGTCATCTTGAACTTGCGATCGGGAATCTCGATGTCGGCGCGCACGGCGATGTCGGCCTTCTGCGTCCCCGTCGCCTTGATCTGCTCGGTGCGCCAGACCACCGAGCCGATGTATTGCTTGCCCTTCGGATCGGCGGGATCCTCGTCATAGAGCACGACGCGTTGCGCGACCGGCGCGATCTGGTCCGAGGACGGCGACTGGCCGACACGGTCGGTGATCTTCGGCTTGCTCAGCGGCGTGCCGGTGTCCTTGGGCGCCTCGACCGTCGAGGAAGATTTGAACAGGCCATTGACCATCCCGACCAGCGGCCGGCCCCACAGAATTCCGGCGCCGATCAGGATCAGCACGATCCCTGCGGCGATGGCGGCCTTGAACGGAAAGGTCGAGCCGCTGCGCTCCGACTTCTTCTTGCCCTCGCGATCCGGCGCGGCGCCGCGCTGGCGGGTCGAGGTGGCAGGCAGCGCGTAGCGCTCGGCCTCCTGGACCGACTCGTCATAGGAGTATGGCGCCTCGGGCAGCGGCGGCCGGTCATCGTCGTCGCCCTCGAGCCGATCGAGATCCGTGGTCGGAACGTTGGCGTAGGTCTTGCGCGCCGCACGGTTGGCCTGGGCAGTGGCCTTGCCGAGATCGTCGACATCAGCGGTGATGTCGCGGAAGCCGCGCATGGCGGGCGGCGTTGCCGGATTGCCGTTGTCCTGAGCACCGCGGCGGGCGGCCGCCGGACGTTCGCGCACTGGAGGCGCCGCCCCATCCTGTGGAGGCGTTTGAGGCGGCTGGGGCCGCGGCGGCACAGCTGGCGCGCCAGCGGCAGCCGGCGGCGCTTCCGGTCGCGGATTGCGCGCCGGACGCGGCTCGGCCGTCTCGCCGCCGAGCGGCGGCCGCTCGGCCCGGGCAGCGGCCGGGGCCGCCGGTCGTGGCCGCGGGGCGGTCGTGGCGGCTTGATCTGGAGTCGGAGCGGGCTGAGCCGCGGGGGTGGCCGGAGCATCCGAATTGCGCGCACCGGCCCGCCGGAGCGCATCACCTGGGCGGGCCGCGCCGCTGGACGCCCGCTGTGCCTCGCGGGCGCGCTGGGCCGCTTCCGCCTCGACCTTGCGCACGGCTTCCTCGAGCGACAGCCGCTCGCGCGTGATCTCGGATTCGCTCAGCGGCGGCTGGACGCTGCGCAACTGTGCGATCAAGGCCGCCCGCGCCCGCTCGTAAAGCGCACGCCGGCTTTCCCCGGGAGCGTTGGGGTCCAATCCGGCAATGGCACGGGCTATCAGCGGGTAGTAGTCGGCCATATCAACTCAATTCGCGCGCTCAGCTGTCGGGTCCCGTCACGCCTCGAAGGGATTCTGGACCAGAATAGTATCCTCGCGTTCGGGGCTGGTGGAAAGCAGCGCGATCGGGCAACCCACCAGTTCCTCGATCCGCCGGACGTATTTGATGGCCTGTGCCGGCAGATCGGCCCAGGAGCGCGCGTTTGCGGTCGGCTGCTTCCAGCCTTCGATGGTCTCGTAGATCGGTTCGACCCGAGCCTGCGCGCCCTCACCTGCCGGGAAATGATCGATCTCCTTGCCGTCCAGCCTGTAGCCGGTACAGACATCGATGGTGTCGAAACCATCGAGAATGTCCAGCTTGGTCAGCGCAAGACCGTTAATGCCGCAGGTCCGCACCGCCTGGCGGACCAGGACCGCATCGAACCAGCCGCAACGACGCGGCCGGCCGGTATTCGTTCCGAATTCGCGGCCACGCTCGCCGATCTTGCGGCCGGTCTCGTTGTCCTGCTCGGTGGGAAACGGCCCCTGCCCGACCCGGGTCGTGTAGGCCTTGCACAGGCCGAGCACATAGCCGATCGCGCCCGGCCCGAGGCCCGCGCCCGTGGCCGCCTGCGCCGCGACCGTGTTGGACGAGGTCACGTAGGGATAGGTGCCGTGATCGACGTCGAGCAGCGCGCCCTGCGCGCCCTCGAACAACATCCGCTTGCCTTCGCGGCGCTTGATGTCGAGCAGACGCCAGACCGTCTCCGCATAGGGCAGCAGCTTCGGCGCAAAGGCCGTCAGCTCGCGCAGGATCTGCTGGCCGTCGATCGGCTCGAGGCCGAGGCCGCGGCGGAGCGCATTGTGGTGCGCGAGCAGCCGATCGATCTTGTGCGGCAGCGTATCGAGATCGGCGAGGTCCATCAGGCGGATCGCGCGGCGGCCGACCTTGTCCTCATAGGCCGGGCCGATGCCGCGGCGGGTGGTGCCGATCGCGGTCGCCGCGCTCGCGGACTCGCGCAGCGCGTCGAGTTCGCGGTGCAGTGGCAGGATCAGCGTGACGTTCTCGGCAACGCGCAGATTGTCCGGGCTGATGGCGACGCCCTGCGACTGGAGCTTGCCGACCTCGTCGAGGAAGGCCTGCGGATCGAACACGACGCCATTGCCGATCACCGACAGTTTGCCGGTGCGCAGCACGCCGGACGGCAGCAGCGCCAGCTTGTAGGTCGCGCCGTTGATGACGAGGGTATGGCCGGCATTGTGGCCGCCCTGGAAGCGCACGACGATGTCGGCCTGCTCCGACAGCCAGTCGACGATCTTGCCCTTCCCCTCGTCACCCCATTGGGCGCCGACGACGACCACGTTAGCCATTCGCAGCTCTTTCCTCTGCCAAGATCCAAAACAGCACGATCGGTTCGGACGAAATCGCTTCCGATGAGGGGCCAGCCTGGCCAACCATGCGCCCAGCCCAAATCGCGGCCGGGACCGCTCGCTTGCGAGGCGACCCACCGGATAAAGGAAGCCGCCGGGCTAGGCAAGCGAGAACGGGCCTTCGGAGCACACAAGAGCGCCACCAAGCCTTTGATAAGCCCCAAAATTTCATGCCGCCCCGGCTGCGGATCGGGCGACCCGGCCGTACGCTTCTGGCGGCGCATCGACCCGGGCGGTTCCATTGAGCACCCGAACGGCGGCGAATCTACGATCGAAGCGGCGCGCTCTCAGCTCTGGATGCGGCCGTCGACAACCTCGATGATGCGATCGCAGCGCCGGGCCAGATCAAGGTTGTGGGTGACGAGCAGGAAGCTCGTGCCGACCTCCCGATTGACCTCGCGCATCAGGCCAAAGACCGCCTCGGCCGACTTGGTTTCGAGGTTGCCGGTCGGCTCGTCCGCCAGCACCAGATCCGGGTTCATCGCCAGCGCCCGCGCCACCGCGACGCGCTGCTGCTGGCCGCCTGACATGTTGCTCGCGAGATGGTCGGCGAATTTCGCCAGCCCGACCTGGTCGAGCAGCGTCGACGCCTGCGCCTCGATCTCGGGGCCCGGGAAGCCGCGATCGACCAGCAGCGGCATCATCACGTTCTCCTTGGCCGTGAAGGCAAGGATCAGGAGATGAGACTGAGAGATGAAGCCGATGGTATGGCCGCGCAGATGGGTGAGCTCGGTGTCACTGCAGCAGAAGCACACGCAAAATCTGTCCGCGCGAGGTGCCCATCGCACGCAGGATCCCGATCTCCTTGGAGCGCTGGATCACCGAGACGATCAGCACGGCCGCGATGCGGCGCATGCGGCAACCTAGGCCATCACGGCAGCGGGATGTTGCGCTAGGTCAACCGCCGCCCGGAGAGCTTCATGCAAATCAACCATGATGACCACGACCATTCATCCACCAACCTGGACAGGCCCGCGTGAGCACTGAGACGACCTCCGGCCCGCACCAATTTTGGCGCCTGTCGCCCGCACAGGCGGGCGCGACGCTCGGCTGCGACCTGAACGGTCTCGGCGCGGCCGACGCCGAGCAGCGGCTGCAACGCTACGGCCACAACGCCGATGCGCCCTCGCACGTCGTGGGTCCATTGCGCGCCGTGCTCCGCCGCCTACTCGAGCCGCTGTCGCTGATCCTGCTGGTGGCGGGCATCATCTCGATGGTGACGGGAGACGTGATCGGCGGCGCCATCATCGTTCTCATCCTGACGCTGTCGATCGGCCTCGACACGGTTCAGGAGGGACATGCCGTCAAGGCGGCCGAGGAGCTCCGCCGCTCCGTCGCCTTGAAGGCCGAGGTCAAGCGGGATGGCGCCTATCGCCAGATCGACGTCGAGGCGGTCGTTCCCGGAGACATCCTGCGCGTACGCGCGGGCGACATCGTTCCTGCCGATGCGCTGGTCATCGAAAGCAAGGCGTTCACCGCCGGCGAGGCGGCGCTCACGGGAGAGCCCTATCCCGTGACGAAACAGGCCGGCATTCCGGCCGTTGAGAACGACACGTCGAATGCGCTGTTCCGCGGCTCGGTGGCGCAGACCGGCGAGGCCGTCGCCATCGTCGTCAACACTGGACCGAACACGATGTTCGGCGCGGCCGCCGCGGCGCTCGCCGAGGGGCAGGCGCGCACGCCGTTCGAGCGCGACCTGCATGAATTCGGCCTCGTCATCGCGCGGCTTACGCTGGCCCTGGTCGTGATCGTGCTCACGGTTCGCGTCGTATTCGGACGCGATGTGCTCGACTCGCTGTTGTTCTCGGTCGCGCTCGCGGTCGGATTGACGCCCGAGCTGCTGCCGATGATCACGACGGTGACACTGTCGCGCGGCGCGCTGCGCATGGCCAAGCGCAAGGTGATCGTGAAGCGGCTCGCGGCGATTCATGATCTCGGCGCGATGTCGGTGCTGTGCACCGACAAGACGGGAACGCTGACATCCGCGGAGATCACGCTCGCCCGCAGCGTCGCGCCCGACGGCACCGACCATCCGCGAGCTGCGGAGCTCGGCGCGATCGCGGCCGCACTCGGCGGTGATCGCGGCTCGCTCGATTGCGCGCTCGTCGCAGGCGCCAATCATGCGGCCGAGGGATGGTCCTTGGGCGGCCAGCAGACCTTCGACTTCTCGCGCCGGCTCGGCTCGGTGCTGGCGATCCGCGGCCAGGATCGGATCCTGATCGTGAAGGGCGCGCCTGAGGCGGTGATCGAGTTGTGCACGCAGCAGCGGCATGGCGGCACGTTCGCGCCGCTCGACGACAACGGCCGCACCGAGATGTACGAGCGCGTTCACGCGCTCGCACGCGAGGGCTTGCGCACGGTCGCGATCGCGTCACGGCCGTGGAACGGCGCGCCGCGCGAGATCGAAACCGACGACGAGCAGGAACTGATCTTCGAAGGGCTGTGCGCGTTCGCCGATCCGCCCAAGCCGACCGCGGCGGCTGCGATCGCGCAGCTTGCCCGCGCCGGCATCACGCTGAAGATCCTCTCCGGCGACGATCCCGTCGTGGTCAAGCGGCTGGCCGGCCTGGTCGGGCTGAAGGCGGATCGCGTGCTGTCCGGCAGCGACATCGCCGAGCTCAGCGACGACGCGCTCGCGGTGCAGGTGCACTCAGCCGATGCGTTCGGCCGTCTGGCGCCCGATCAGAAATCGCGCATCGTCAAGGCGCTGCAGGCCTCCGGCGAGATCGTTGGCTTCCTCGGGGACGGCATCAACGATGCGCCGGCGCTGAAGGCCGCCGACATCGGCCTGTCCGTCGAAGGCGCCACCGGCGTCGCCCAATCGGCCGCCGACATCATCCTGCTCGCCTCTGATCTCGACGTCGTCGCCAACGGCGTCGAAGAAGGCCGACGCACCTTCGCCAACATCCTGAAGTATGTCCGAATGGGCGCGAGCTCGAATGTCGGCAACATGCTGTCGATGGCCGCCGCATCGATGGTGCTGCCGTTCCTGCCGATGCTGCCGACGCAGATCCTGCTCAACAATCTGCTCTACGATCTCTCCGAGCTCGGCATTCCGTTCGACCGCGTGAGCCGGCAGGCGACCGCGCGGCCGCAGCGCTGGGACATGAAGCGGCTCATGCGCTTTGCCGCGATCATGGGGCCCCTGTCGTCCCTGTTCGACTTTCTCACCTTCGGCGCGCTGCTGTACTTGTTCCATGCGACGCCCGATGAATTCCGCACCGCATGGTTCCTCGAATCGATGGCAACTCAGATTCTCGTCATCTTCATCATCCGGACCAATGGGCGGCCATGGAGCAACCGGGCGGATCCGATGCTGACGGCGTCGTCGCTCACCGCGCTCGCCGTCGCACTGGTCGTGCCCTTCACACCGGCCGGCGCATGGTTCGGCTTCGTTGCACCGCCCCTCACCGTCTTGGCTGCCATCGCCGCCCTCGTCGTCGCCTATCTGGTCAGTGCGGAGGGCCTCAAATCGCTCGCGGTGCGATCCGGACCGCGGAGACCGCACCGGGGACACGCTCGTGCGCGATCTTGACGACGGCCATCGCTGCATGGTCGCGATGCATCTGCCCTCTTGATAGGCAGCTGCAATTGGTGTCTGTCGAAAGCGCCGGGAGGAACGGCGGCCGGACATCCCGGCCGCGCGCCGCGGCGCATCGAACCGGGGCCAACACCGCCGCATGTCCGCCGCCGATCCCACCGCGTCCGCCGCGCCCGCGCGCGCCTGGATCGCCAACCAGCCCTATGTGCTGCTCAGCATCACGGCGCTATGCTGGGCCGGCAACTCGATCGTCGGGCGGCTTGCCGCCGGCCACATCCCGCCGGTGACATTGTCGTTCCTGCGCTGGTCGCTCGCCTTCCTGCTGATCCTGCCGCTCGCCTGGAAACAACTGCGCCAGGACTGGCCCGCGATCCGGTCGCGGCTCGGCATCATGATCGCGTTGTCCGTGACGGGCATCGGCGCCTTCAACACGCTGCAATACTGGTCGCTCGAATATACGCAGGCACTCAACACCCTGCTGCTGCAGTCGGCTGGTCCGCTGATCGTGGCAATTTGGTCGATGCTGCTGTTGCGCGTGCACCTGACCCTGGCGCAGGCCATCGGCATCGTGCTGTCGCTCGTGGGCGTGCTGCTCATCCTGACGCGCGGTCACCCCACCGCGCTGGCCGACATCAGCTTCAACAGAGGGGATCTGATCTTCCTGCTCGCGATGGCGGTGTTCGGCTTCTACTCGGTGCTGACGATCAAGCGGCCGCAGATCCACGGCCTGTCGATGGTCGCCTTCACCTTCGGTTGCGGCGCAGCCAGCCTCATTCCGCTGCTGATCTGGGAAATCAACGCGCGACCGGTCATGGCGCTCGACGCGCAGAACCTGTTGTCGCTGCTCTACGTCGCGATCTTTCCTTCGACGATCGCCTATCTCTGCTTCAATCGCGGCGTGCTCCTGATCGGCGCCAATCGCGCCGCGCCGTTCTTTCACGTGGTCCCGGTGTTCGGCTCGATCATGGCCTTCGTGTTCCTCGGCGAGCAGCCGGAGGTCTTCCACGTGATCGGCTTCGTGCTGGTGCTCGCCGGCGTGTTCGTGGCGTCGCGCAAGCAGGCGACCTGATATCCACGTCCTGCGCGCGCCCCCGCGGCCCTTTGCTGTCCGATGCATGGCACCAATCCGCTGCGCCGGCTTGCGAGGGGATACGATTGAGCCCAGATTGCCTCGTCTCTCCAAGCACGCTTGGCTGCCTTTGCCTGCCCCACACCGTCATCCGCTCTCCTGGCTGAACAACCAGCCCTATCTGCTGCTCACGCTGGCCTCGCTGTTCTGGGCCGGCAACATCGTGCTCGCGCGCTATGTGGCCGGTCATGTCCCGCCGCTGACCTTGTCCTGCATCCGCTGGGTCGGAACGTTCCTGATGCTGTGGCCTTTCGCCCGCGCGCATCTCGCCCGCGACTGGCGAACATTGCGCGCGCATTGGCCGCTGATCCTGCTGTTGTCGCTGACGGGCTTTGCCATCAACAACGCGCTGTCCTATTGGGCGATGCAATATACCCAGGCGCTGAACGGTCTCCTGATCCAATCCTCGACGCCGCTGTTCGTCGCGCTGTGGTCGCTGGCCTTGTTCGGTGTGCGCCTGACCATCGCCCAATTCGCCGGCATTGCGATGTCGCTGATCGGCGTGCTGGTGATCCTGCTGCGCGGCGATCTCGGTGCGCTCGCCGGCATCCAATTCAACCGCGGTGACCTGATGTTTGCGGGCGCGCTGATGGTATTCGGGCTCTACTCGGCCGCCATGACGCGACGGCCGGCGGTGCACCAGCTGTCGCTGATCTCAGCCTGCACGGCGGCCGGCGCCGTGCTGCTGCTGCCGTTCGCGGCTTGGGAATACGCGTCGGGCTTCGTGCTCAAGCCCGATCTGCTGTCGGTCCTGACGCTCGGCTACGTGGTCGTGTTTGCGTCGACACTGGCCTACCTGTTCTTCAATCGCGGCATCAGCCTGATCGGACCGAACCGCGCCGCGCCGTTCCTCCATCTGGTGCCATTGTTCGGCTCGGTGCTCGCGATCCTGCTCCTCGGCGAGGAGCTCAGGCTGTTCCACCTTGCGGGCTACGCGCTGGTCATTGCCGGCGTGATCATCGCGTCGCGGGTCCCGATCCGGCCTCCCGGCACAGGTGACCGGCTCAAGGTGTGAGCGTGCGGCAAGACGCCTCATGAAGACCGGGGAGCATCATCCGGCTGTCATCGAAATGTCAGCGCCGCGTCAGGCCTCCTGTCCAGAACGATGCGTGGATCAAGCTCCCAGGAGGCCCTCCCATGCATCGATATCTGCTGACCACCGTTGCCGCGTTCGTTCTGAGCGCCGGCACAGCGTTCGCCCAGGGCGAAGGCGAATTCCCGGCGACGCTCTCCGGCCATGCCGTGATGCCGGCCGAGTCCTTCGTCGAGGCGCCGGCCGATGCCCCGAACGATCTCAAGACCTCCGGCAAATACACCACCGGCAAGCGCATCGACGCGATCGGCAGCGTGATGGGCAAGTCCTATGAGCGTCCGACCGGGGTGTCGCTCCCGTTCAAGGGACAACCTCTCCAGGGCCACTCCGGCATCAAGAAGATGGCCGACGGCACGTTCTGGGTCCTCACCGACAACGGCATGGGCTCGCGCTACAACTCGCCCGACTCGATGCTCTATCTGAACCACCACAAGATCGACTGGACCAGCGGCAAGGTCGAGCGGCTCGAGACGATCTTCCTGCATGATCCCGACAGGAAGGTTCCCTTCCGCATCGTCCATGAGGACACCGCCAAGCGCTATTTGACCGGTGCTGATTTCGATACCGAGGGCTTCCAGATCATCGGCGACAATCTCTGGATCGGCGACGAGTTCGGTCCCTACGTCATCAAGGCGGACAGGACCGGCAAGGTGCTGGCCGTGTTCGACACGGTCGCCGACGGCAAGCCGGTGCGCTCGCCCGACCATTGGGCGGTGCAATCGCCGGGCGCGCCAGGCGCGACCTATGCGAACGTCAACCTGCGGCGCTCGAAGGGCTACGAAGGCTTCGCGTCCTCGGTCGACGGCAAGTTCATCTACGGCCTGCTCGAAGGCCCGCTGTGGGACGCCGAGAAGAAGGATTGGGAGAAGGTCGACGGCAAGGAAGCCTCGCGCATCCTCGAATTCGACGTCGCGGCGGAGCGGTTCACCGGCCGGTATTGGCAGTACGTGTTCGAGCAGAACGGCAACGCGATCGGCGACTTCAACATGATCGATCCGACCCAGGGTCTGATCATCGAGCGCGACAATGGCGAGGGCACCAGCGACAAGGCCTGCCCGCAGGGCACGCGCGGCGGCAACTGCTTTCCCGATCTCGCCAAGTTCAAGCGCGTCTACAAGATCGAACTGTCCGACGCCAACGTCGGCAAGCCGGTCCGCAAGATCGCCTCTATCGACCTGATGAAGATCAAGGATCCGGACGACAAGGCGCGCAAGCCGCTCAACGACGGCGTGCTCGCCTTCCCGTTCTTCACGATCGAGAATGTCGACCGCGTCGACGACACCCACATCATCGTCGGCAACGACAACAACCTGCCGTTCTCGTCCAGCCGGGATCCCAACAAGGCCGACGACAACGAGTTCGTGCTGCTGGAGGTCGGCGACTTCCTCAAAGCCAAGTGACGGCTGGCACGCCTACGACTTGACGGCCGCCGTTGATCCGAGAGCCCCGGATCAACGGCGCGCCGGGCCTGATCAGGCCGTTCGCACCTTCGCCATGAAGCCATCGACGGCCTGCTGCAGCAGGCCCGACTGGCTGTCGAGCTCACGCGCGCTCGACAGCACTTCGGAGGCAGCCATGCCGGTCGCTTCCGCCGCCTTGGTAACGCCGCCGATATGGGCGCTGATCTCGTTGGAGCCTGCAGCGACGGACTGGATGTTGCGGGCGATCTCGCGCGTCGCGTCGCCCTGCTGCGCGATCGAGGTCGAGATCGAATTGGTGATCTCGCTCATCTGCGCGATGGTCTGGGTGATGCCGCTGATGGCGGTGACCGCATCCTGGGTCGAGGTCTGCATCGCCGCGACCTGTGCCGAAATCTCCTCGGTCGCCTTCGCCGTCTGGTTGGCGAGCGCCTTCACCTCCGAGGCGACGACGGCAAAGCCCTTGCCGGACTCGCCGGCGCGCGCGGCTTCGATGGTGGCGTTCAGCGCCAGCAGGTTGGTCTGCGCCGCGATCGAATGGATCAGCTTGACGACCTCGCCGATCTTCTCGGCGCCGGTCGACAGGACCTGAACGGTCGCATTGGTGCGCTCCGCGTCGCCCACGGCTTTGCTCGCAATCTCGCTGGAGCGGGCGACCTGGCGCGAAATCTCATTGACCGAGCTCGACAGCTCTTCGGCCGCGGCCGCGACCGTGCCGACATTGTCATTGGCGCTCTGGGTGGCGGCGCTGACGGTCGAGGCGCGCGAGCTGGCATCGCTCGCGGTCGAGGTCATCGATTGCGCGGTGTGCTGCATGCCCTCGGCCGCCGACGCCACCGAGCGGACGATGCCGTTGACGCTGCGCTCGAAGTCGGCGGCGAGGTTCTGCATGGCCGCGGTCCGCTCGGCGGCCGCGCGCTGCTGGGTGGCGGCCTCGGCCTGCTCTAGCTCGCGCATCCGCAGCGCGTTGTCCTTGAAGATCTGGACGGTGGCGGCCATCCCGCCGATCTCGTCGCCGCGGCCGACACCGGGAATCTCGCCATCGAGCCGGCCATCGGCGATCTCGCGCATGCGGATGCCGAGACGATCGAGCGGCACGCTGATGCTGCGGCTGATCAGCCAGGCGATCCCGCCGGCGATGACCGCGATGCCCGCGCAGGCCATCCAGATCAGCCATTTCAGGGGCTTCATCTTCGCATCGAGATCGTCGACATAGACGCCGGTGCCCACGAACGTATTCCAGCCGGGAATCATCACCGCATAGGAGATCTTGCGGGTCGGCTGCTCCTGACCGGGACGCAGATATTCGTAGTGCAAGGTGACTTCGCCGTCCTTGGCAACGCCGTCGCGCAGCTCGACGACGAGCTTGCGGCCGTTGAGCTCGAAATCGATCACATTCGAGCCACGCTGCTTCGGATCCTGGGACAACACCACATTGCCGTCCATCGTGTAGGCGAACAGATAGCCCATGCCCTTGTCGAAGGTCATCGTTCTCGCGCGATTGACGAACTCGTCGAGCGCGGCCTCCTTCGTCAGCTTGCCGGCTTCGACCTCCTTGATGAGGCCCATGGCCATGTTACGCGCGGTCTCGACGATCGCCCGGCACTGTTCGATGCGGGCGTCGACCATCTCCTTTTGCATCAGAGTGCCGGCAAACGTACCGGCCGCGGCAAGGCCCAGCATCGCCACGCCGACGACGATGGCGAGCTTGGGGGCAATCTTCAGGTTATTCAGCAGCACGTAACGAACTCCGCCCGGTCCCCGATCGACGACCTCGATCTGTCAAGGTGAGCTGCTGGTCAACTGATCAGGCGATGGTTAGATTTCGGTTGCGAACGTCCCCCGTAGAAACCCGGATCAGCTCGAGACAACGGCATCCCGGACCGGGACCGCAGCGGAGGCCGGCCGCAACGGCGCAAACTCCTCGGCGGTCAGCGTCTCCTTGGCGATCAGGAGCGTGACGCCGCGCTCGAGGTCCGGGCGATGGCTTTCGAGGATCGCGCGAGCGCGGGCGCCGCCGTCTGCGATCAGATCCCGCACGGCGAGATCGATCTCGCGGCCGGTCTCCTCCGCCGCCGACACGATCTGATCCTGTGGCTGCAGGAACGAGACCTGTGGACGCGGCGCGTATGTGCGCTGCCCGACGGTCGCATCCATCCCGTATTTGGTGACCATCTCGATCGCGATCTCGGTCGCGCGCTGCAGATCGTCGGCGGCACCGGTCGAGACGTCGCCGTCGAAGATCAACTGCTCGGAAGCCCGTCCGCCCATCAGCACGGCGATGCGGTTCTTCAATTCGCTGACCGCGAGCAGGAAGCGATCTTCGGTCGGGCGCTGCATCGTGTAGCCGAGCGCGCCGACGCCGCGCGGAATGATCGAGACCTTCTGCACCGGATCGACGCCGACGAGATTGGCTGCGACCAGCGCGTGCCCCATCTCGTGATAGGCGACGCGGCGGCGCTCGGCGGGACTGAGCACGCGGCTCTTCTTCTCGATGCCGGCGACGATGCGCTCGATCGCCATCGTGAAATCGTCGAACGTCACCTCGTGGCCCTTGCGGCGCGTCGCCGCGATCGCAGCCTCGTTGATCAGGTTGGCGAGGTCGGCGCCGGTGAAGCCGGTCGTCAGGGCCGCGACCTTGTCGAGATCGACGCTGTCGGCGACCGTGATCTTGCGGACATGCACCTTGAGAATGGCAAGCCGCCCGCCCCTATCGGGACGGTCGACCAGCACCTGCCGATCGAAGCGGCCAGCGCGCATGAGTGCGGGATCGAGGATCTCCGGCCGGTTGGTCGCGGCGAGCAGGATGACGCCGGAGCTTGGGTCGAAGCCGTCGAGCTCCGCCAGCAATTGATTGAGCGTCTGCTCCTTCTCGTCGTAGCCGCCAAACTGGCCGCCGCCGCTTCGGCTGCGCCCGAGGGCATCGAGCTCGTCGATGAAGATGATGCAGGGCGCGGCCTTGCGCGCCTGCTCGAACAGGTCGCGCACCCGCGCGGCGCCGACGCCGACGAACATCTCGACGAATTCGGATCCGGAGATGGAGAAGAACGCCACACCCGCTTCGCCCGCGACGGCGCGCGCGAGCAGGGTCTTGCCGGTGCCGGGCGGGCCGACCAGCAGGATGCCCTTGGGCACGTGTGCGCCGAGCCGGCCATAGCTCTTCGGATCCTTCAGGAACTGCACGACCTCCTGCAGCTCGAACTTGGCCTCGTCGACGCCAGCGACATCGGCGAAGGTCACCTTGGTGTCGGTCTCGACATAGACCTTGGCGCGCGACTTGCCGATCGACATCAGGCCGCCGAAGCCCTGGCGGTCCATCACCTTGCGGCCGAGGAACACCCAGATCAGATAGAACATCAGCGCCGGCACGACCCAGGACAGCAGCGCCTGAATCAGCCCGCCCGAGGGTACGCCGGTCACCGTCACGCCCTTCGCGGCCAGCTTCGCCGCCAACGGCGGATCGACACGCGTGGTGATGAACGAGGTCTTGCCGTCCGGCTGCTTGTCCTTGAACTTGCCCTGGATCGTGTCCTGGCCAACCGCCACTTCGGTGATCTTGCCCTGCTCGATCAGCTGCTCGAACTGGCTATAGGGAATGGTTTCGACCGTGTTGTAGGTCGTCAGCAGCCATTGCAGCAGCAGCATGCCGACGCCGGCGAGGAAGATGTAGCCGACGGCGACGGCCTGCTTGCGGGTGTTCGGGTCGGATTCCATGGCGGCGCTCTCGGTCGAGTTCGATCACGGCCGGACAGGACGTGATCGAACGGGTTCCCACGCGCATAACAGGAGCGGGACCGGGCGGCTTGTCATGGATCAAACGGCGCCGGCCGGTGGCCTCACGCCCCGCTTCAACCCGACGGCTGCATCACGATCGACTTGTCCTTCGGCCAGCGCACCCGCCAGGCGAAGGCGATATCCTTGGCCTCGCCCGGTTTGGCGTCGATGACCCATTCGACGACGCCGCGGCGATCGCGCACGTTCGTCGACGTCGGCGGCGTGGTCGCGGACAGCATCTCGACCACGATCTCCTCGTTCTCGCTGACCGGCAGCTGATCCTGGATCGCGACCTTCACCGGGAAGTCGTGAGCGTTGCGGACCGTCGTCTTGAAGGTGCGCTCGTCGATCTTCGCCGTCGTCACGATCAGGCCGGCCGAGCCTTCGTTGCGCTTGACGACGCTGCGCTCGACCTTGACCTTGTCGTCGGCCCCGAAGCCGACATGAACGACCTCGTCCTTGCCCGCCGACGCCAGTCTGCTGGTGCCGACGAACATGCCGTCGCGATAGATCGAGACCTTGCCCGGCAGCAGCGGTGCCTCCTCGTTCTGCGGGAAGCTCGCTTCGAGATAGGCGGTGGGATCGATGACGGGCGCCGAACGGATCGTCAGTTCGGGCGTGATCGTCGCGCTAGAAATACGCAGGCTCTTCGCGCCATCATTGGCACCGACGCTGACGCGTCCGGGGAGGTGGAAGACGGTCTGAAAGGCGCTGATCTCCGCAACCGTCTGCTGCTCGACGGCCTTGTCCGCGACATCTCCGAACGTCGTCCCTCCGCCAAAGCGAAACTCCTGTCGGCTCTCCATGAGTCCTCGCGCGGCGCTGACGGCGGCCGGCTTCGGCGCTGGCTGTGGCGGCGGCGGATATTGCGCGATGATCGTCCTGAGCTCGGGCGCGCTGCCGCCGCGTCCGGTCCGCACCGTCGAAACCGTCAGCGCGACCTCGGACCAGTCCTCCCCGGTGGCCTGCTGGATCTCGGCGCGTCGCACCAGTTCGAGAGCCGGCTTGCGGTCCTTCGCCGAGGTGTCGAGGCGGGCATCATAGAGCGGCACCCAGCGGGCATTGCGCACCGCGTAGGTCACGCGCAAGGTCGCCTTGGTCGCTGCTGCAGCCGACAATTCGATCCGCACCTCCAGCTTGCTCGGGGGCTTCGTCGTGAGATTGTCCTGCAGGCGCGCGATCTCGCGATCGATCTCGCGCTGCTTGCGCTCGGCATCACGGATCGCCGCGTCGGCCTGTCCAACCTCGTCGGCAACGGCGGCGAACGCGGCACGCCATTCTGTGATCGGACGCGCCTCGCCCTTCTCGCCGAGCCCGGCCGGTGACGCCTCGGCAAAACGCTCGGCAAACTTCTTGCGCGCCAGGGCCGCGGCGATCGTGCCATCGAGATTGGCGCGCTCGTCCTTCAGCGCTTCGATGCGCTTGTCGATGTCGGGCAGGTTGACGGGCGGCGCCGCACGCGGTGGCTTGGCGTCGACGGTGCCGATCACGAGCTTGGCGCCGGCCTCGCCTTCCACGCGAAGCGAGGACGCATCGAGTCCGAGCGGGAAGTCCTTGGCGATCGCCGTCGTGTCGCCGGCGGGAAGGTCGAGCGAGATGACCCGGGTCACGGTCGCGCCGTCGGGATACACGGTGACGGCATCAACGGTGGACGTCGTGTCGAGGTTTGCAGCATGGCCCGGCGCCGCCGCCAGCGAGGCACCGAGAACGAGAGTTGTCGTAACCAGCCACGTCGTTCGCATTGCCATCGATCTCTCCGTATCCCAGCCCTGAGAACCGGAGGAGCCGGTCCCTTGCGGGGCGTTAGACGCCACGAGAGGTCCGCGGGTTCAAATCGTGTGACCGCAAAGCTTGCCGTTGAAATTCCGCCGAGCACAGACGAGCACAGAAAAAGGCAGCACGGCCACGGTGCCGTGCTGCCCCTTTCCGGTCGGTCAATTTGGCCCAGCGCGTGAAGAGTTGAGGTCTGGTTGCGAACCGCGAAGGATGTGCGCTCCCTCTCCCGCTTGCGGGGGAGTGCTGGGGTGGGGGTGTCTCCTCAATTGAGGCTGCCCGAGTGGAGGGAGCCCCCACCCGGCGCTTCGCGCCGACCTCCCCCGCTCTGGCGAAGCGAAGCTTCGCTTGACGGGAGAGGTGAACTGAGCCAGCGGCTAAGTCGATTCAACCAAGAAGCACCGCGCGCTCTAGCGCGTCATCAGAACGCCAGCGCCTTGGCCTGCTTGACCTGCGGCAATGCCTGGATCTTGCCGAGCAGCTCGGCCGGCACCGCACCGTCGACCTCGACCAGCGCGATCGCGTCGCTGCCCGGCGCCACGCGGCCAAGATGGAAGGTCGCGATGTTGATCTTGGCGTCGCCGAGGAGGCTTGCGAACTTGCCGATGAAGCCCGGCTTGTCCTCGTTGGTGACGTAGATCATCGACTTGCCGAACTCGGCGTCGACACGGATGCCCTTGATGTCGACGAGACGCGGCTTGCCGTCGGCGTAGACCGTGCCCGACACCGCGCGCTCCTGATGCTCGGTGGTGACCGCGACCGTGATCAGGCTCTCATAGTCGCTCTCGCCGGCGCGCAGCACCTCGTCGACGACCATGCCGCGCTCCTTGGCGATGACCGGTGCCGACACCACGTTGACCTCGCCCAGCATCGGCCGCAGCAGACCGGCCAGCACCGCCGAGGTCAGCGCCCTGGTCTTCATCTCCGCGACATGGCCTTCATAGGTGATCTGGATCTTGGTGATGCTGCTCTCGGTGAGCTGGCCCGCGAACGAGCCGAGCTTCTCGGCGAGCGCGATGAACGGCTTCAGCTTGGGCGCTTCTTCCGCGGTGATCGACGGGAAGTTGATCGCGTTCGAGATCGCGCCGGTGAGCAGGTAGTCCGACATCTGCTCTGCGATCTGCAGCGCGACATTCTCCTGCGCTTCCGTGGTCGAAGCGCCGAGATGCGGCGTGCAGATCACATTGGCATGACCGAACAGCGGATTGCTGGTCGCCGGCTCCTCGGCGAACACGTCGAGCGCCGCACCCGCGACATGCTTGCTGTCGAGGGCCTCGAGCAGCGCCTGCTCGTCGATCAGGCCGCCGCGCGCGCAATTGACGATGCGCACGCCCCGCTTCATCTTGGCGATCGCCGCGGCATCGATGATGTTGCGGGTCTTGTCGGTCAGCGGCGTGTGCAGCGTGATGAAGTCGGCGCGCTTCAGCAGCTCCTCGAGTTCGACCTTCTCGACGCCGAGATCGAGCGCGCGCTCCTCGGTGAGGAACGGATCGAACCCGATCACCTTCATGCGCAGGCCCTGCGCACGGTCGCAGACGATCGAGCCGATATTGCCGCAGCCGATCACGCCCAGGGTCTTGCCGGTGATCTCGACGCCCATGAAGCGGTTCTTCTCCCACTTGCCGGCCTGGGTCGAGGCGTCGGCCTGCGGGATCTCGCGCGCCAGCGACAACATCATCGTGATCGCGTGCTCGGCGGTCGTGATCGAATTGCCGAACGGCGTGTTCATCACGATGATGCCCTTGGCGGTCGCCGCGGGAATCTCGACATTGTCGACGCCGATGCCGGCGCGGCCGATCACCTTGAGCCGCTTGGCGCGCTCGATGATCTTGGCCGTGGCCTTGGTCGCGGAGCGGATCGCAAGACCGTCATAGTCGCCGATGATGTCGGCGAGTTTGTCCTTGTCCTTGCCGAGATTGGGCTGGAAGTCGACCTCGATGCCGCGATCCTTGAAGATCTGCACGGCAGCCGGCGACAGCGCATCGGAAATGAGAACTTTGGGTTTGGACATGACGATGTTCCTTCACGCCTCTCGCGAGAGAGGGACAGCGCATCGGCGCCGGAATGGGTGGAAGCAATCGAATCGTAGGGTGGGCAAAGCGCAGCGTGCCCACCGTCTTTCGCGTCGGTTGACGTTGATGGTGGGCACGGCGCTTCGCGCCTTTGCCCACCCTACGCGTCTTGAATTTCGTCATTGCGAGGAGCGGAGCGACGAAGCAATCCAGACTTTCTTCGTGGCCCTGGATTGCTTCGCTGCGCTCGCAATGACGGCACGACGAGCGTGGGTCAGGCCGCCTTGGGCAGCGCGGCCTTGGCTTCGGCAAAAGCCCAGTCGATCCACTGCGTCAGCAGCGCGACGTCCTTGGCTTCCACGGTGGCGCCGCACCAGATGCGCAGGCCGGCCGGCGCATCGCGGTAGTGCGCGAAGTCGAAGCCGGCGTTCTCCTTCTCGACCAGCGACACCAGTTTCTTGGCGAACTCCGCCTGGGCATCGGCCGACAGCGATGTGATCGCGGGATCGACGACCTTGAGGCACACTGACGTGTTGGAGCGGATGGCGGGATCCTTGGCGAGAAAATCGATCCACGGCGTTCGCGCCTTCCAGTCGGCCAGCACCTTGGTGTTGGCGTCGGCGCGGGCGATCAGCGCCTTGAGGCCGCCGATCGACTTGCCCCAGTTGAGCGCGTCCAGATAGTCCTCGACGCACAGCATCGATGGCGTGTTGATGGTCTCGCCCTCGAAAATGCCGGCGTTGAGCTTGCCGCCCTTGGTGAGGCGGAAAATCTTCGGCAGCGGCCAGGCCGGTTTGTAGGTCTCGAGGCGCTCCACCGCGCGCGGCGAGAGGATGAGCATGCCATGCGCGGCCTCGCCGCCGAGCGCCTTCTGCCAGGAGAAGGTGACGACGTCGAGCTTCGGCCAGTCGAGCGGCTGCGCGAAGGCGGCCGAGGTGGCGTCGCAGATCGTCAGGCCTTCACGGCTCGCGCTGATCCAGTCGGCATTCGGGACGCGCACGCCCGACGTGGTCCCGTTCCAGGTGAAGACCACGTCGCTTGCCGGATCGACTTTCGACAGATCGGGGATCTCGCCATAACCGGCGTGCAGCTTGGTGACGTCCTTGAGCTTGAGCTCCTTGACGATGTCGCTGACCCAGCCTTCGCCGAAGGATTCCCAGGCGATCGTGGTGACGGGCCGCGCACCGAGCAGCGACCATAGCGCCATCTCGACCGCGCCGGTGTCGGATGCGGGCACGATGCCGATCTTGTAGTCGGCCGGCACTTCGAGAACGTCGCGCGTCAGCTCGATGGCCAGCTTGAGCTTGGCCTTGCCGATCTTCGCGCGATGCGAACGGCCGAGGGGAGCGTCCTTGAGATTTTCGGAGGTCCATCCGGGGCGCTTGGCGCAGGGGCCGGAGGAGAAATGCGGCACGGCAGGCCGCTGCGAGGGCTTCGCTGCAGTCATCGTCTATCCTTCCAGATAGTAAGCCTCCCGTTGGGGGGAGGTGTCCCGCCGGCGTGAATACGGGAAGGGTCGTTCCGCGTCAAGGAACTTCGCGCCCTCTTGTCGGCGTTCACGCAGTCGTGCTGGCATGCAAGCGAATGCAATTCATTCCGGTGCGGCACCGACCGGTGCCTGACCAGCCGGCGGACGATGCAGGAAGGTCATCGAGGCATAGGCGCCGATCCAGGAGCCGACCGCCGCAAACGTGACGTAGATCCAGTTCTCGGTGTAGCTGATCACGGCGAAGGACGAGAGCATGTACCAGATCGAGCTCCAGGTCGCCGCTGACACTCGCCGCTTGGCAACGACCGCCGAAGTGAACATGACGTAAACCGCATCGGTCGCTGCAGTCGCTAGGGCGACACCGAAGGCCGTGAGTGGATTGATCGCCGACATCGTCCTCTCCTCTTCGTTGTGCTGCACCAAGCGACGTCATTGTCTCGCCGAACGCATCCATGCACAATGACGCGATCTGTACGCGCCGAACAACAAGGACAGAACAATGGAACGCGTCCGTCTCGGGAGGAGCCCGCTCGACATCACCCGCCTCGGCCTCGGCACGGCGCCGCTCGGCGGCCTGTTCGAGCCGGTCAGCGATGGCGATGCCGAAGCCACGATCGCTGCGGCGTGGGCGCGCGGGGTGCGCTTCTACGACACCGCGCCGCTCTACGGCTTCGGCCTCGCCGAGCAGAGGCTCGGTGCATTTCTGCGCCGGCAGCCGCGCGACAGCTACGTGATCTCGACCAAGGTCGGCCGGCTGTTGCGGCCGGACCCGGCCGCCTCGGGCGAAGATCCGCACTACAAGGGCACACCGCCGCTGCGGCCGCAGTTCGATTACTCCTACGACGGCGTGATGCGTTCGGTTGAGGAGAGCCTGGTTCGGCTCGGCCTGGATCGCGTCGACATCCTGCTCGTCCATGATCCCGACGATCACTATGACGAAGCCGTGGCTGGCGCCTTCCGTGCCCTGCAGCGGCTGCGCGACGACGGCAGCATCAAGGCGATCGGCGCCGGCATGAACCAGTCGGAGATGCTGGCGCGCTTCGCCGAGGCCGTTCCGGTCGACTGCTTTCTCCTGGCGGGCCGCTACACGCTGCTCGACCAGGGCGCGCTGACGGCGCTGTTTCCGATCTGCCGCGCGAGGAACATCGCCATCATTCTCGGCGGCATCTACAACAGCGGCATCCTCGCCAATCCTTACGGGCCCGCGAAGTTCAACTACGAAGATGCCGATGCCGCCTTGGTGGCCCGCGCGCGCCAGCTCGACGCCCTGTGCAAGCAACACGGCACCGAGCTCAAGGCCGCCGCGATCCAGTTCTGTCTCGCCCATCCCGCCGTCACCGTCGGCCTGCAGGGCGCGCGCAATGCGCACGAGGCGGCCGACAACATCGCGTTGGCGCAGGCGCGAATCCCCGACACGTTCTGGCGCGACCTGCGCGCCAGCAATCTGATCGATGCGCGCGCACCGCTGCCGGGAGAGGCGCCATGAGCCGCGTCATCGATGCGCATCAGCATTTCTGGGATCCCGGCCGCGCCGACTATCCGTGGATGGCCGGCGACGCGCTGGCGCCGATCCGCCGTCCGTATGGTCCCGCCGACCTCGCCCCGCTGCTCGCCGAAAATGGCCTCGACGCCAGCATCCTGGTGCAGACCCGGTCGTCGCTCGACGAGACCGAGGAATTCCTGCGCATCGCGCACACGACGCCGTTCGTCGCCGGTGTCGTCGGCTGGGTCGACCTGAGCGATCCATCGGTAGGGTCGACGATCGACAGGCTGCGCGGCCTGCCCGGCGGCGACAGGCTGGTCGGCATCCGCCACCAAGTCCATGACGAGGCCGATCCGGCGTGGATCTATCGCGGCGATGTCAGGCGCGGCCTCGACATCGTGTTCGCGCACGACCTGACCTACGATCTGCTGGTGCGCACGCGCGAGCTGCCGGCGGCGATCGCGACCGTGCGCGCGTTTCCAAGAGCACGCTTCGTGCTGGACCACGCCGCCAAGCCGCCGATCGTAACCGGGTTCGATCAGGACTGGGCCGATCGCATCGCCGAGCTCGGGGCCTGCGGCAATGTCTGGTGCAAGGTGTCGGGGCTCGCCACGGAAGCCGTCTGGACCGACTGGGATGCCGAGCGGCTGTTTCCCTATGTCGCGCACGTCGCACGCTGCTTCGGCGCCGACAGGCTGATCTTCGGCTCGGACTGGCCGGTGTGTCTGCTCGCCGGCAGCTATGGCGAAATCAAGCAGGCGCTCCAGCACTGCCTGGCCCGGCTCGGTGCCGAGGTCCGCGACATGGCCTTCGGCCCCAACGCCGTCGCAGCCTACCGCCTGCCGCTCTGATTAGATCAGAATCGCATCACCATGCCGAAATGGCTCTTGGCGAAGCCGAGCCGCTCATAGAAGCGCTGTGCGTCGGTGCGGCTCTGATGCGTCATGAGCTCGACCAGATTGCAGCGCCGGCTGCGGGCCTCGGCAATCGCCCATTGCAGCAGCTGCTCGCCGATGCCCCGGCTGCGCCGGTCGATTGCGACCCGAACGTCTTCGATCAGCGCGCGCGACGCACCTTGCGAGCTGAGCCCGGGCAGGATGCAGAGTTGCAGGCAGCCGACCACCCTGTCCGCCTCCACGGCGACGACCAGGGTGATATTCGCGTCCCGCACGATCGCCTCGAATGCGTCGTAGTAGGACTGCGGCAACGGCTGCTCGACACGCTCCCGCGCCCGGCCGAGATGATCGTCGGCGAGCATGGCGACAATGGCGCCGACGTCGTCGCGTTGCGCAGGCCGGATCATGATGGACATGAGCTTTCAGGACAGGCTTGCAAACAGCTCAGAACTTGTAGCCGAGGCCCGCGCGCACCGTGTTGATGCTGGTGTCGACGGTCGAGGTGAAGCGGATGTATTCGTATTCGGCCCGCGCAAACAGGCCGCCGACGAGATTGACGTCGACGCCGAGACCGGCGCTGTAGCCATAGATCAGGTGATTGTGCTGAATGTTGTTGGCGCTGAGCGGCGCGAGCGGCGTGTAGGTCCCGAGGAAAGTGGTGCTGACTCGATCCTGAACCGTCACGGACTGGCCGAGATCTGCATTGCCGAGCGCAAGGCCGAAGAACCCATAAGGCAGGAAACAGCCCATTGCATAGCCGGCACGCCCCCGGATCGTTGCCATGTCGGTGATCGAGATCTGCGAGGACTGCGTCGAGGTCACGGCGTGAAAGTTGCCGTCAGACAGTGCGGCCGTGCTGACAAGCGTGCGGCTCGAAGAGGCCATGCCGCCATACTTGCCATGCAGATAGCTCGCCTCGACGCCGAGCACGACGTCGTCCCACTGACTGTTGTAGCCGACGAAGGCGCCGAAGCCAGATGCGCGCGAGGACTGCTTGCCGAGATTGGGGTTCCACGACGATACCTGCATCTGGCTCTCGATCAGCGTGTTGGCAAGCACCGCCGCCGTGATGTTCTTGGTCGAGCCGTTGAAATTTTCATCGGACGAGCCGTAGCCGCCCTGGACGCCGACGTAATAGCCGTCCCAGTTGACCCGCGAATTGTTCAGGCCCTCGGTCAGGCCGCCCCGCAGGATCGGAAGGTCGGACAAATCCGCGGCCTGCGCCGCGGAGATCATGCCGCACACCGAAACCGCCACCACCAGGCTACGCATCGCAACGCTCCAATCAGCACTTGAACTCTCTGTTCCGATCATCGCGCGTTAACCTTAATCATTCGTTGTCGCAGCGCTCAGCACGGAAATTCTTTCAGCGCGGAGGCGTTCGAACAGCGGGATCAGAAACGCCAAACGGCGCGGGACGCCCGCGCCGCTTGATTGTTTACAGTGATGAGGACCGCTCGGCTCAGCCCTTGCGGATCAAGGGCGGCATCATCGGGGGCGGCGGAGGCTGGTCGAAATTCCAGCGCACGCCGAGCTTCAGGTCGTGCGAGGTGATGTCCTTGAACTTGAAGACGTTGCCGGTGGTGTTGCCGACATAGTCGGACAGAACGCCGGTCTGCCCTTGACCGAGATCGACGTAGCTGTAGGCCAGCTCCAACACCAGGTTCGGATTGACGTTGTAGGCGAGACCCGCATGGGCCGCCCAAGCAAAATTCCATTTCGAGGAGGTCGGCGCCGTCGCGAAGCTCGTGGTCGTGAACGGCAGGTTGTTGATGCCCGTGTCGGTGAAATTCGAAATCGTCACCCGCGCACCGCCGACACCCGCGCCGATGAACGGCGTCACGCACCACCAGGTGCCGAGATCGACGTAGGCGTTGGCGAGCACCAGCCATTCGGACTTGCTGCCGCTGTAATTGTCGATGCCGCTGTAGGGCACGCCGCCCGCCGTTGCATTGAAGCGGTCGGTGGCCTTGAAGTTCGAATTGCCGCGATACTGGCCGGTGACGTCGGCGCGGAACCAGCTGTTGAAGCGATAGCCGACGCCGACGCCGTAGATGCCCGCGGTGTCGAACGCCGAGGTCTGGTTGAACGACGTCATCGGCGTGTAGGCGGACTCGCGCGAGTAATGAACGTCCTTGACCTTTTGATTGCTGAAACCGATGTCGCCGCGCAGATACCAGCCACCGAAATCGGCCGCCGGCGGCGGCGCGTAGACCGGAGGAGGCGCGATGGGCATGTCGGCCGCAAAGGCGAGAGTTGAAAACAGAGAGGCCGCTCCGGCGGCGATCAAAGACTTAACGCTACGCATTGGCTTCGTCCCTTTGGCCGGTGAGGCGATCGAGAATCCGGCCCCACATCACAACTGACGACCGTACAATCGCGCCAAATGCTTAAGCGGCGCTTAACCCTAATTATTAAGGTTGATATTTCCTGAGCGCACAAGAACCGTTAACGACCGCGCAACACCTCCTAACAATTCGTCATCTCCGTCTCGTCTTCGTAGTAATCATCAACTAATTAGTTCAACTTAAAATTGTAGACATCGCCTCTCTCCAGACGGAGCGATCGCATATGGCGATCTGCGTTTTGCGCCGTCTGCTCCCACATCGTCGTGGCCGGCCTGTCTCGGCCAGCCCCGTCCTTGTTGCGCTCGGAAGGAACGTCGTGGATGCCCGGGTCAAGCCCGGGCACGACGTAACGGATTGGCAGACTTGCCCGCCGCGATTGGCCGATTTCATCGATGCATCGCCCTGTCCTGGCCCCTGCCCGCTTTACGACGAGCCGCGGATCGCGCCGGCAGACCCGAGCCCACCGCTCTCGCGCGCAGGACGACAAGCTGCCAACAAAACGGCGGCCTGCCATCAGACGATGATGGCAGGCCGCAAAGGCCGAATATGACGGTTGATGATTATGCGGCGGCCGCAGCCGCGTTGCCGACCGCAGCAACGATCTCGTCGACGACCTCCTCGACCAGATCGCGGTCGTCACCCTCGCCCATCACGCGGATCACCGGCTCGGTTCCGGAGGAGCGCACGAGCAGTCGGCCATGGCCGTTGAGGCGCTTCTGTCCGGTGTCGATTGCCGACTTCACCTCGTCCGCGTCGAGTGGCTTGCCGCTGCGATAGCGGACGTTCTTGAGGATCTGCGGCAGCGGATCGAAGCGATGGCAGACCTCGGAGACCGGACGGCGCAGCCTCTGCACCGTCGCCAGCACCTGCAGCGCGGCGACGAAGCCGTCCCCCGTGGTCGCGTAGTCCGAGAGAATGATATGGCCCGACTGCTCGCCGCCGAGATTGTAGCCGTCGGCCAGCATGCGCTCGAGCACATAGCGGTCGCCGACCGGCGTGCGCACCAGCTCGAGCCCCTGCCCCTGCAGGAAGCGCTCGAGACCGAGATTGGACATCACGGTCGCGACGATGCCGGCGCGCGCCAGGCGGCCGTCTTCCTTCCAGCTCTGCGCGATGACCGCGAGCAGCTGATCGCCATCGACGATGTGGCCGCGCTCGTCGACCAGGATCACGCGATCCGCGTCGCCGTCGAGCGCAATGCCGATGTCGGCGCGCATTTCACGCACCTTGCGGCACAATGCCTCCGGCGAGGTCGAGCCGCATTCCTTGTTGATGTTGAAGCCGTCCGGCTCCACGCCGATCGAGATCACGTCGGCACCGAGCTCCCACAGCGCCTCGGGCACGACCTTGTAGGCCGCACCATTGGCGCAATCGACCACGACGCGCAGGCCGTCGAGCGAGAGGTCGCGCGGCAGGGTGCGTTTGGCGAATTCGATGTAGCGATCATGCACGCCGTCGATGCGGCGGGCGCGGCCGAGGCTCGCGCTCTGCGCCAGCTTCTTGTCGAGCGACTCGTCCAGCAGCTGCTCGATCTGCTTCTCGACATCGTCTGACAGCTTGAAGCCCTGCGGCCCGAACAGCTTGATGCCGTTGTCCTCGAACAGATTGTGCGAGGCCGAGATCATGACGCCGAGATCGGCGCGCATCGACTTGGTGAGCATGGCGACCGCCGGCGTCGGCATCGGGCCGACCAGCAGCACGTCCATGCCGACCGAGGTGAAGCCGGCCACCATCGCGTATTCGATCATATAGCCGGACAGGCGGGTATCCTTGCCGATCACCACCCGGTGGCGATGCTCGCCGCGCTGAAACAGAAGACCTGCGGCCTGCCCGACCTTGAGCGCGAGTTCCGGCGTGATCAGGCCGTTGGCGCGGCCACGAATCCCATCGGTCCCGAAATAGTTACGGCTCATATGACCCCCAGCAACGGCTTCTGGATTTCGTTACCGGCGGGGGCGAATCACATGGCAAGCCCCTCCGGTCAGCCCGCGGGTTATAGTCGCCTTAAAGCTAAGATGGATTCAAAAAATGTGATCAATCATTACCACGAAACCGCCACGGCCGCCGCAAGTCATTGTTAAGGCTAATTTTTCACTCGACCTGACGGCTCCGGAGGGCCCCCCTCGGAGTGCCCCCGCAGCAGGAATGTGCTCGCTCCGGCGGCCCCTGACGTCCTGTTGCGGAACGCTCGCAGTTTGCGTGTCTTGCCCGGACGCCGTGGCGGTTCCCAAGTTGGATTTGGCAGGCGCCGCAAAGATGCTAGATGACTGCCGAGCCCAAGAAACGAGACGTCGGTGGGGAGTCGAAGAGCGCGATGAAACACGTCACCTGCATTGAAGACCTGCGCCTGCTGCACAAGCGCCGCGTGCCCAAAGCCTTCTTCGACTACGCTGATCGCGGCTCCTATGCCGAGGAGACGCTGCGGGCCAACCGCGACGATCTGCAGAAGATCAAATTCCGCCAGCGCATTCTGGTCGACGTGTCCAAGCGGGATCTGTCGACGACGATCCTTGGCGAGCCGTCATCGATGCCGCTGATCCTGGCGCCGGTCGGCCTCCTGGGCATGCAGCACGGCGACGGCGAGATTCACGCCTGCCGCGCCGCCCAGGCCGCCGGCATCCCGTTCACGCAGAGCACGATGTCGATCTGCTCGATCGAGGACATCGCGGGCAGCGTCGAGAAGCCGTTCTGGTTCCAGCTCTACGTCATGAAGGATCGCGGCTTCATCAAGGCCCTGGTCGAGCGCGCGATCGCCGCGAAGTGCAGCGCGCTATGCCTGACCGTCGACCTGCAGGTGATCGGCCAGCGCCACCAGGACATCAAGAACGGCATGAGCGTGCCGCCGGAATGGACGCTGTCGAAGCTGTTCGACTTCGCCACCAAGCCGGCCTGGGTGCAGGGCGTGCTGCAGGGCAAGCGCCGCACCTTCGGCAACATCGCCGGCCACGTGAAGAACACCGAGGATCTCACCAAGCTCTCGGCCTGGACCACGGCGCAGTTCGACACTTCGCTGAACTGGAAGGACGTCGACTGGATCCGCTCGATCTGGCCGGGCAAGCTGATCATCAAGGGCATCCACGACATCGAGGACGCGAAGCTCGCGGCCGCGACCGGCGCGCAGGCGCTTGTCGTCTCCAACCATGGCGGCCGCCAGCTCGACGGCGCACCGTCCTCGATCCACGTGCTGCCCGGCATTGCGGAAGCGGTCGGCGACAAGATCGAGATCATGTTCGACGGCGGCATCCGCTCGGGCCAGGACGTGATGCGCGCGCTCGCGCTCGGCGCCAAGTCGTGCATGCTCGGCCGCGCCTATGCCTACGGCCTCGGCGCCGGGGGCCAGGCCGGCGTCGCCAAGGCGATCGACATCATCCGCAACGAGCTGCTGACGACGATGGGCCTGTGCGGCATCAACACGGTGGCCGAGATCGACCGGAAGGTGCTGGCGGATTGATCGACACTTAACCGGTTGGGACAAAGCATGACGCTGGTCTCACACCGTGATGATCCGAAGCGCTTGCCAAGCAAAAGCTGTCGTCCCTGCGAACGCAGGGACCCATAGCCACCGCTGTCAGTTATTTCGGGCGGTCGCGCCACTGCATGGTGCGTTTGGGCATCTGCTCAGACTAAGACACCCTGGCGTGCCCCGACACTCCATCCTGGGGTTATGGGTCCCTGCGTTCGCAGGGACGACACCTTTTGTCAGGATGCGGCATACGCTCCAGATGAGCTGGGTCACATCGGCGGCGTCAGCCCATCGCGGCCGACGCTGACGCGGCTGGTCTCGAGCGAGCCATCGGGTAACTGCTTGACGGTGGCCATCACCTTCGCGCCGGCCGTCAGCTCGGACTTGTCGCCGGGCACGAAGGTCACGATCGGCGTGTCCGGCGCGATGTCGACCCGCTTCTCGCCGCCCTTGTATTTGACGAGCAGCGAGTGACCGTCGGTCGAGACCGAGCTTTCGGATACGGTGGCGTTGGTCATGCTCGAATTCGGCTTCAGGTCCCACGACCGCGAGCCTTCGCCCGTGCCGCGCATGTCCTCGGGAAAGATGTGGATCTCGACCGCCTTCGGCGCGCCGTCCGGGCCGGGCACCGTGGTGGCGCCGATGAACGAGCCCAGCTTGATGTCGGAAAGCTGCGCCTTGACGACACCCGAAACGCGCAGATCACCGGCCATGCGCAGCTTGAAGATCTCGCCGCTGCGGGCTTTCACCGTCATCATGTCGGCGTCGACGCTTTCGATGGCGCCGCGCACGCGCGTCGGCACCGGCGCCTGCTGGGCAATGGCGAGCGCGGATACAGCCGCAACCATGGCGAGTGAAGCGACGGAACGGATCAGGACGAGACGAGCGGACATGCAGGGCTCCGAGGGCGAGAGAAGATCATCCGCGTCCAATGCGGGGCTACGCGGACGCTCGATCAATGAGACGCCGACCATCTGCGCTTATTCCGCGTTCAAGCCCTTGTGAGATCGGCCTCGACCAGCGCGCGCAACTCGGGCGTGACCTGCGGACGGCGGCCGAACCATAATTCGAAGCCACGCACGGCCTGGTGCAGCAGCATGCCGAGCCCATCGGCAGTGCGCAGCCCCCTCGCCCGCGCCGCCGCGAGCAACTGCGTCTCCAGCGGCACGTAGACGATGTCCGCGACGACAGCCTGCTGCGGCAACAGCTCGACGTCGAGCTCGAGCGGCGGCTGGCCGTGCATGCCGAGCGAGGTGGTGTTCACGAACAGGCCCGCGCGCGGCAGCAGCGCGCCGACGCGGTCCCAGCCTTCGGCAACGACATGGCTGCCGAACTGATCAGCCAGGGCCTGTGCGCGCGCCGCGGTGCGGTTGATGACGTGGACGCGGCCGATGCCGCGCTCGAGCAGGCCGAACACGACGGCCCGCGCCGAGCCGCCGGAGCCGAGCACCAGCGCCTCGTCGGTGCGGTCCCAGCCTGGGGCGGCGGCATCCAGATTGCCGATGAAGCCTTCGACGTCGGTGTTGGTGGCCCGCAGGATGCGGTCCTCGTACCAGAGCGTGTTGGCCGCGCCGACCGCGCGGGCACGCGCGTCCGGCTCGCTCAGCTCCAGCACGCGCTCCTTGTGCGGGATCGTGACGTTGGCGCCGACGAAGCCGCGACGGTCGAGATGCATGACGAAGTCCGCCAGCTCTTCCGGCGGCACCGCCTCGATGGTGTAGCCGCCGGCAATGCCAAGCTCGTGCAGCCAATGATGATGGATCAAAGGCGAGCGCGAATGCGCGGCAGGCCAGCCGATCAGGCACGCAGCGCGGGGTTTGGCGGCGAGGGTCATGGCCGTGACATCGGACAAGCCCCGGCTGGAGTCAATGCTGGGGCTCGGCAGTCGCCCCCCGGGAAAGCGCCGCAGCGGCCGAGAGGCGCCATGGCCCAAACGGCGACGCGGCGTTAAGGTCGCGTGTCAGCTCGCGGCGAGCCCATCGGCGACGTCCGCCGGCGCCGTCTCCTTGCCCTTGATGTCGGCCACGGCGCGCTCGATTGTCTCGCGATAGCGCACCAGCGGCGGCCGCACGCCGTGGGTCAGCAGCGCCCGGCGCACGGTCGGCGACGCGCCCGTGATGAACAGGCGGATGCCCTGGCGCCTGGCCTTGGCGGCGACGCGGCTCATGGCGTTGGCGGCCGTCGAATCCAGGAACGGTACGGCGGCGAAGTCGACCACGAAGGCTTTGCGGCGGTCGGCGATCGAGTCGAGCACGGTGCCAACGGTCGAGGCGGCGCCGAAGAAGAACGCCCCGGTGATGCGATAGACCAGCACGTCCTTGTCGGTGCTGAGCTTGGGATTGTAGGGCACCCGCGCGCTGTCCTCGAAATCCGCACGGTCCTGCGCGACCAGCGGCGTGCTGTCCTCGACGCCGGTCATCTGCGCCATGCGGTTGATGAACAGCACGGCGCCGAGCGCAAAGCCGACCAGGATGCCCTCGGTGAGATCGCGGAAGACCGTCAGCCCGAAGGTCGCGAGCAACACCGTGGCATCGCCCCAGGACGATCGGATCAGGGTGGCGAACTCGTGCTTCTCGGCCATGTTCCAGGCCACCACCACCAGCACCGCGGCGAGCGCCGACAGCGGGATGTAGCTCGCGAGCGGAGCCGCGATCAGCATGAACACCAGCAGGAACAGCGAATGCAGCATGCCCGACACCGGCCCGCGTGCGCCGGCGCGAACGTTGGTGGCGGTGCGCGCGATGGTGCCGGTGACGCAGATGCCGCCGAACAGCGCCGAGCCGACATTGGCAAAGCCCTGCGCCACCAGCTCGCAGTTCGAGCGATGGCGACGGCCGGTCATGCCGTCGGCGACGACGGCCGACAGCAGCGATTCGATGGCGCCGAGCAGTGCGAAGGCGATCGCGTCGGGGAACACCGCCTGGACCTTGGCGAGCGAGAACGCCGGCAACGCCGGCGCCGGCAGCTCGCGCGGGATACCGCCGAATTTCGTCCCAATGGTCTCGACCGGAAGCTGCAGCGCGAAGGTGATGATGGCCGCGACCACGACCGCGATCAGGATGCCGGGCCAGGTCGGCCGCAGATGCTTGAGGCCGATGATGATCGCGATCGACAGCGCGGCCGTCACGACCGCAGACATGCTCGCGGTCGGCGCGCCATGCGCGAGCGCCGTGAGCTTCGGAAGCAGCTCGCCCGGCTCCTTGCCCGCAAGCGTGATACCGAACAGATCCTTCAGCTGGCTGGCAAAGATGATGACGGCGATGCCCGCGGTGAAGCCGACCGTGACCGGATAGGGAATGAACTTGATGTAGGTGCCGAGCCGTAAATATCCTGCGATCACCAGGATCACGCCGGACATCATCGTCGCGATCAGCAGGCCATCGAGACCCTGGCGATCGACCGTCGCAGCGACCAGCACGATGAAGGCACCCGCGGGACCGCCGATCTGAAAGCGGCTGCCGCCGAGCAGCGAGACCAGGAAGCCGCCGATCACGGCGGTGTAGAGACCACGCCCCGGCGAGACACCGGAGGCGATCGCGATCGCCATCGACAGCGGCAGCGCCACGATCGCCACGGTCAGGCCCGCCAGCGCGTCGGCGCGAAAGTCGCTGAGGCCGTAGCCCTCGCGCAAGACCGTCAGGAGTTTGGGGGAATAAAGCTCGGCGAAGGTCGGCTCATGATGTCCGACCCGCCCGTGCGAACGGTGTTCGTTTGCGATGCTCATGCCCATCACGCTCCCGTCGCCTCATCGGGCCGCGGCGCAGCCGACGATGCGTCCCACACGAAGCGCCCAGGGGCCCCGTGCCGCGCGATGAGCCTAGCTCGCGTCATCGCGCACAATGTCAGTTTGACGGCCCATGCGGCGGGGCGGCCCCGGGTCCTTCAGGCGAACACCACGCCCGCCATTCTCGCTGCGGGAATGCTCACCGATCAGATCCACGCCCGCACGATTGAGCGCATCGACGACCTTGGTCAGCGAGTCCACCACGCCGCGGACGTTGCCCGTGGAGGCTTCCATCCGCTGGATCGTCGGCAGCGACACGCCGGCCAGCTCGGCCAAGGTTCTCTGATCTATCCCGAGCAGCGCACGGGCTGCTCGCATCTGGAACGACGTGATCACGATGGCCTCACGTAGCAGACACCATAAATGATGTCTGAGACAAAGACAATGATGTAAAATACATCATAAATTGCTTTCGGAGGCAAGCTGGAACCGGCCCTCGCCCACTGTTCCCTGCGCGCCCGAGCAAAGGTCCCGACGCGATCCGGCCCGCCATCCCGAGAGGATGACGGGCCGGTGCTGCTCGGCGCGGAGCGTTCGGCTCAGGCGGCGTCGCGGTGGGAGGCGATGATGTGGTCGGCGGCGCGGCCCGTCACCTCGGCCATGTGGTCGAACTGGCGAGTGAAGCTGCCGGCGCCGGCCGTGGCCGAGCGCAATTCGACGATCAGCTCGCCGATCTCGGCCTCCGGCATCATCGCGCGGACGCAATCCCAGCCCGGCCAGCCGTCGCGGGTGTCGAACGACAGGATCTGGCCGCGCCGCGCCGACAGGATCGCGTTGATCCTGGCGGTCGCTTCCGTGGGGCAGACAATCTCAACGGTGTGAATCGGCTCCAGCAGCACCGGCTGGCATTGCGGCAGCCCCTCGCCGACGCCGACCCGCGCCGCGGTGCGGAACGCGAGGTCGGACGAATCCACGCTGTGATAGGAGCCGTCGGTCAGCGTGACCTCGACGTCGATCACCGGAAAGCCCAGGGGGCCGCGGGCCATTGCGTCGACAACGCCCTCCTCCACCGCCGGGATGTAGTTGCGCGGCACCGCGCCGCCGACCACCTTCTCGGCAAAGCGGAAGCCTTCGCCGCGCGGCAGCGGCCTGATGTCGAGCACGACGTCGCCGAACTGGCCGTGACCGCCGGACTGCTTCTTGTGGCGGCCGCGCTGCGTGATCGGCTTGCGGATGGTCTCCTGATAGCCGATCGCAGGCTGATGCGATTTCACGTTGACGCCGAAACGGTCGCGCAACCGCTCCAGCGCGACGCGCAGATGCATCTCGCCCTGCCCCCACAGCACCGTGTCGTGGGTGCGCGGGTTCTGTACCATCGTCAGCGATGGATCCTCCTCGTGGAGCCGCTGCAAGGCCTGGCCGAGCTTGACGTCGTCCTTGCGGTCCACGGCGGCGATCGAGAGCGCCAGCACGGGTGGGCACGCCTCGACCTTTGCCAGCGGCAGCGGCGCCGTCTTGCCGGTCGCAACCGTATCTCCGGTCTTGACCGCATCGAGCTTGCCGAGCGCGACCGTGTCGCCGGCTTCGGCGCCCGCGCGCTTGCTGTCATAGGCGCCGGTCGCAGCCAGGATGCCGGACACGCGCGCCGCCTCGCCCGAAGCGGCATGCAGCGTCGCGCCGTCGTCGAGATGGCCCGAAAGCAGGCGCGTCAATGACAGCTTGCCGCCGTGCTGCAGGTGCAACGTCTTGAAGACGTAGCCGAGCGCCTCCTTCGCGTCCTTCACGCCCAGCCGCTGCGCGGTCTCGGCGATTCCGGGCGCCTCGTGGCGCAGCGCCTTCATCAGCCTCAGCACGCCGTTCTCGCGCAGCGCCGAGCCGAGCAGCACCGGGCAGATCAGCCCCTCGCGCAATTCGCGCGCGAGATCGTCGAACACGGCGTCGCGCGGCGGCGGGATGTCCTCCAGCAGTTGCTCCATGAGCGCGTCATCGTGATCGGCGAGCTTCTCCAGCATCGAGAAGCGCGCCTCCTTCTCGCGGTCGAGATCGCCGCCTTCGAGCCCAACGACTTCCGACGCCTTGTGCTCGCGATAGATGAAGGCGCGCTCCAGCGCGAGGTCGACGAAGCCCTCGATCAGCTCGCCGTTCCAGATCGGAATCTGGCGCAGCACCAGCGGCACGCGCGAGGCCGGCTGCAATGTGGCAAGCGTCTCCCTGATGCGCGCATTGGCGCGGTCGATCTTGTTGAGGAACAGGAAGCGCGGGATGCGCAGCTCCTCGAGCTCGCGCAGGATGATCTGCAATTGCGGCAGCTTCTTCTCGTCGGCCTCGCAGACCACGATGGCGGCATCGACCGCCGGCAGCGCCGCGCGCATGTCGTGGATGAATTCGATCGAGCCGGGACAATCGAGGAAGGTGTAGCTGTCGCCCATGAAGGTCGTGGTCGCCGCCGTCATGGCGACGCTCATCTTGTGCTGACGCGCCTCCGGGCTGGCATCGCCGACGGATGTGCCGGCGTCGACGCTGCCCGCGCGTGGGATCACGCCCGTCCGCGCCAGGATCGCCTCCAACAGAGTGGTTTTACCGCTTTGGAAAGGGCCCACCAGCGCAATGCACCGTGGACCGCGGGGACTTCTCAGGTCTTGTCCCATTCGCCGCCTCCTCGTTGTGGAGCTCGGCCCTGGATTGGGTCGGCAAAGCCGAATGCTCTGCCTCGGCTGCCGCTTTGGCAAGCAGGGGGCCCGCGAAAAACGTCGCTGCAGTGCGGGGAGTCCGCCGCCTTCCCGCACGATGGCGGAAAGAGCGGCTATTCACGGCAAAGGGAAGATCACCGACCCGGGCGCAATTCGAGGCTTTGCAGCCCCGCCGAGACGCTGAGGCCGACCTGGCCCTGGACGCTGAGTGGCTGCAGCGCGATCGAGTTGGCGGAGCCGCCGACCAGCACGTTGCCGCCAAGGCCGACGCCGACGGCGGCCGAGCCCTGTGCGCCGGCATAGTCGCCGGAGAGATCGCCCGGCCCGAGCCGTGCAACCGGGGCATAGACCACCCAGGCCAGCAGCGATTCCTGGGTGATGCCGAGATCGAGGCCGACCTTGCGGATGGTCGCGACGTAACGATCCTCCGGCAGCCCGTCGGCGCGCAGCACGCAGCCGAGATGGGTGACCGAGCCGACGATGAAGCCGACGCTGGCGCCACCGCGGCATTCGAGGACGCCGACCCGCACGCGATCTTGCGCCTGGGCAGCGCCGCCGGTGCAGAGGACGACCGCAGCAGCGAGCCCGGCGAGGATGGTCGAGCGCATGAATAAAAACTCCGGCTGAAATGAACGTGTGATGCAGACCCGTCGATCGGACTGACGATCACGGGGCATCACATCTATGCCACAAGCCTTACAGTCGCACCAGATTCGCCGCGCCGTCAGCACGCGCCATCGCGCCGGCCATTGCGACGCGTTCGCCCGAACGCTTCCGCGGCTCAGCGATAGAAGCGCGAGAAATAGGACGATGAACGGCTCGGGCTCGGGTGGATCGGCAGCAGCGGCACCAGCTCGACCTCAGTGATTCCGGCAGCGATGTTCAGGCCGGTCTGCCCCTGCAGGCTGATCGGCTGCAGGGCGGCGGCGCGATCGGTGTCGCGCACCAGGAAGCTGCCGCCGAAGCCGACCAGAGCCGCAGCGTTGGCGGACAATCCACCGTACCGCCCGCGCAGCTCGCTGCGGCCGAAATCGTTGACCGGTGCGCTGACCGCCCACGCCATCCTGGTCTCATCCGTCAGCCCGACATCGAGGCCGTAGCGCCGGACCTTGGCGACATAGCGCTCCGGCTGGCGGCCCTGGCTGCGAAACACGCAGCGCAGGCGTGACTGGGACATCACGAGCTTGCCGGAAGTCTTTCGTCCCGCGCACTCGAGCACACCGGCGCGCATGGGGCGATTTGCGTGGGCTTGCGCGAACGGAGCAACCGACACAAGCAACATGATCGACAGCAGAAGCAGCCGCATCGAACTCCAACCCTACGCCACCAGACTTATCGACCGACAAGAGAAAGGCGCCATGTTCAAAACATGGCGCCTTTCGGCCTGGAACTTGGCTTCTGGAGTTTCGAGACAGATGTTGCCCGATTACCTCAGATTGCCGCAGAAGCGCTGGATGCGCTTGCAGGCGTCCTCGAGGTCGGAGGTCTTGGTCGCGTAGGAGATGCGGAACGCCGGGCCGAGGCCGAACGCCGAGCCGTGCACCACCGCGACGCCCTCGGTCTCCAGGAGCTCGGTGACGAAGGCCTCGTCATTGTCGATCACCTTGCCCGACGGCGCCGTCTTGCCGATCGTGCCGGCGCAGGACGGATAGACGTAGAACGCGCCTTCCGGCCGCGGGCATTCGATGCCGCTCGCCTGGTTCAGCATCGAGACCACGAGGTCGCGGCGCTCCTTGAACACCTTGTTGTTCGCGGGAATGAAGTCCTGCGGACCGTTCAAGGCTTCCACCGCCGCCCATTGCGCGATCGAGCACGGGTTCGAGGTCGACTGCGACTGGATCGTCGCCATCGCCTTGATCAGATGCGCCGGACCGCCGGCATAGCCGATGCGCCAGCCGGTCATGCAATAGGCCTTGGAGACACCGTTCACGGTCAGCGTGCGGTCGTACAGCGACGGCTCGACCTGCGCCGGCGTGGTGAACACGAAGTCGTCATAGACGAGGTGCTCGTACATGTCGTCGGTCATGATCCAGACATGCGGATGCTTGACCAGCACCTCGGTGAGCGCCTTCAGCTCGGCCTTGGTATAGGCCGCGCCGGTCGGATTCGACGGCGAGCACAGGATCAGCCACTTGGTCTTCGGCGTGATCGCCTTCTCCAACGCCTCCGGCTGCAGCTTGAAGCCATGCGCCGCGGTGCAGACCACCGGCACCGGCTCGCCGCCGGCGAGCGCCACCATCTCCGGATAGCTGACCCAATACGGCGCCGGGATGATCACCTGGTCGCCGGGATTGATGGTCGCCATCAGCGCATTGTACAGCACCTGCTTGCCGCCGACGCCGACGATCACCTGGTTCGGCTTATAGGTGAGGCCGTTCTCGCGCTGGAACTTGCCGATGATGGCTTCCTTCAGCTCGGGGATGCCGTCGACCGCGGTATACTTGGTCTTGCCGTCCTGGATGGCCTTGATCGCAGCCTGCTTGATGTTGTCCGGGGTGTCGAAATCCGGCTCGCCGGCGCCAAGGCCGATGACGTTACGGCCCGCCGCTTTGAGGACGCGCGCTTTATCCGTGACCGCGATGGTCGCGGACGGCTTCACACGGTCGAGCGCAGCGGCGAGAAAGGACATCATCAGCTCCTATGCAGGCGTCGTGGATCACCCCCTCGGGGCCACGACCAGTCATGTCAGGGAAACGCCCATTTGTAGGGCCCCCAGCGCTGCATCGCAAGAAGCTTGGGCACATGGCTCCCAAGACTTTAGGGAACGTTAAAGCCGCCCCGCTAGCGTGGGCCCACGATTGTCCAGAGTCTCAGGCCGAAATGACCACTATCGGGTGCGCCCTGCGATCCGGCGACTGGCTCACGGCCACGCGGATCAAGTCCTACAGCTGGATTCTGCTCGCGGTCACGATCGCGGCAATCGCCGGCTGGATCGCGCTGTCCGACGGGCTGATCGACCGCAACGGCAAGCCGATCGGGACCGACTTCTCCAACGTCTATGCGGCAGGCGTGCTGACCCTTCACGGCAAGGCGGCGGATGCCTACGATCCGCCGCTGCAGCATGCGGTGGAAAAGGCCGTGTTCGATGGCCGCGACGTGCCGTTCTTCGGCTGGCACTACCCGCCCTTCTTCTTCGCGATCGCCGCCATCACCGCCCTGCTGCCCTATGCCGGAGGGCTCGCGCTCTGGGTCGTGTCGAGCCTGCTCGCATACCTCGCGGTCATGCGCGCGATCCTGCCGCGTTCCGAGACCCTGCTGGTGGCGACCGCCTTTCCCGCCGTGTTCGTCAACATCGGTCACGGCCAGAACGCGTTCTTCACCGCGGCGCTGCTCGGCGGCGCGCTGTTGCTGATGGAGCGCGACCGGCCGTGGGCGGCCGGCATCCTGATCGGCCTGCTCGCCTACAAGCCGCAATTCGGCGTCCTCATTCCCGTGGCGCTGCTCGCAGGCACGCGCTGGCCGACGATCGCTGCTGCAGCCGCCACGGTGGCCGCGCTGGTCGCGATCAGCTTCGCCGCGCTCGGCAACGAGGTCTGGCACGCCTTCTTCCAGTCCATGACTTTCACACAGAGCGTCGTGCTCGAGCAAGGCGGCACCGGGTGGGAGAAGATCCAGTCGGTATTCTCCGCCGCGCGCCATTGGGGCGCCGATGTCAGGTCCGCCTATGCGCTGCAAAGCCTGCTGGCGCTGTCGCTCGCGGCCGGACTTGCCTGGCTGTGGCAGAGCGAGGCTGCGTTCGATCTCAAGGCTTCGGCACTGGCGAGCGCGAGCCTGCTGGCGACGCCCTACGTGCTCGACTACGACCTCGTGGTCGTTGCGGTTGCGATCATTTTCTTCGTCCGGCACGGCCTCGCGAACGGCTTTCGCGACTACGAGCTCAGCGTGCTCGCGGCCGCCTGGATCGTGCCGCTGCTCTCGCGCAGCGTTGCCGGGCTGACGACGATACCGCTGGGCCTCATCATTCTGATGGCCCTGTTCGCGCTGACCCTGCGCCGCGCATTCACCGATCGCGCCGTCGAGATCGGTGGACACGCGCGCATCGCACAAGCGTGATCTCGATTGTTTGAATCTATTGGAAAGTTGTTATTCGAGAGTGCAGTGCAGTAGCGCATTTCGACTTTTTCCATCCGTCGGCACTTGCAGCCTGCGCTCATCGGCATCATTGTCTGGCCGCATTGCGGGACGATCTGGCGTCCGGATGCGCGATGCGTCCAACCCTTGATTCCTCGAACTCGAAATCGGCCGGATGTACAAGCTCTATTCGATGCAGCGGTCAGGCAACAGCTACAAGGTCCGCCTTGCGCTTGCGCTTCTGAACGCGCCCTATCAGGCGATCGAGATCGACATTCTGCGCGGCGAGAGCCGCACGCCGGATTTTCTCGCCAAGAATCCGAGCGGCCAGGTGCCGCTGCTGGAAGTCGGCGAGGACCGCTTCATCGCCGAATCGAACGCGATCCTCTGGTATGTCGCCGGCGGCACGCCGCTGGTGCCGGAGCAGCGCATCGAGCGCGCCGAAGCGCTGCAGTGGATGTTCTTCGAGCAGCATGCGCTCGAGCCGAACATCGGCGCCGCCTATTTCTGGCTGCTCTTGGTCAAGGGCGGGCGCGACCTTCAGACCCATGCGCTGGAGGACTGGATGGAGCGCGGCTATGCCGCGCTCCAGGTGATGGAGAATCATCTCAAGAGCAACGATTACTTTGCCGCGAAACAGCTGACGGTCGCCGACATCGCGCTCTACGGCTACACGCACGTCGCCGATCGCTGCGACTTCGATCTGTCGACCTTCCCGAAGATCCGCAACTGGCTGCGCCGCGTCGAACAGACACCCGGTTTCGTCGCGATGGATTGGCAGCCGGCACTGATCGATTCAGCCGGCATCGCCGCCGACTACGGGTGACATGCTCACCGTAAAACTACCGACCGCCCGTAGAACAGCGGGGAAAATACACGTTTAGGCGGGAACAAATACCACGAGCGCCATGTTCTTGCCTTTTTTGCTGATTTGCCGCCGCAATCCTGCCCAGCGCTACCTTAGAATTTACCTCTGCGAGTGATTCGCTCGCGGATGTATGGGTAAGGGATTTCGACTTCATGTCCCGGTGGCGTTGTGCTTCCGTTCCGAAGTTCAGTTGGGTCCGCGGCCGCGCGTCACCGCAGGAGTCGAACCACCGTAGAGGGCTCCGCACGCCCGTCAGCGGCTTTCACGGCCACGCAACGCTCACCCTTTCGCCCGGCCTGACCACCGCCGTGGTCGCAACGATCGCGGCCAGCACGCTCTCATTGGGTGTCAGCGTCACCATTGCGGTGGTGTCGATTCACGCCCTCTTGTCGATGCCCGCTTAGCAGGAAGCCATTTTGACAACCCTTCGCGGTTTTCGCGACAACAGGCGATGATTGTCTCGCACACAAAATGGCGATGAAATCAACGGTCGTAATCGTTGCCGTGACCCTGGCACTCGCGATCCTGCTGGCGGCGTCACTGCTGATCCTGATCGAGCGACGGGGCGAGCTCTCGCTCTCGCCGCTGACCGAGGAGGATCGGTCGGTCTACGTCGAGCTGATGCGGCCGCCCACCGCCGAACCGGTGCTGCCCATCCCTGATTGATCGCGAACACGGCTGCGCGTATCGAAGGTCCGTGGAGATTTTCAAACGGACGACGAATCCTTGATGCACGAAGCACTCACTGTGCGCGCCATCGCGCGCGACGACCATGATCGCTGGCTGCCGCTCTGGGACGGCTACAACGCCTTCTACGGCCGTTCCGGGCCGACGGCGCTGCCGGCCGAGGTGACCGCGATGACATGGTCGCGCTTCTTCGATGCCAACGAGCCGGTGCATGCCCTGGTCGCCGAGAGCGGTGGCGAGCTGATCGGCTTGGCGCATTACCTGTTTCATCGCGCCACCACCACGATCGGGCCGCTTTGCTATCTCAACGACCTGTTCACGAGCGAAGCCGCCCGCGGCAAGGGCGTCGGCCGGGCGCTGATCGAGGCAGTCTACCGCGAAGCGCGGCAGGCCGGTGCGCCGCGGGTCTATTGGCAGACGCACGAGACCAACAGGACGGCACAGGCGCTCTACGACAAGATCGCCGAGCGCTCGGGCTTCATCGTCTACCGCAAGGCGCTGTAAGCGGGCGGTGTCACGTCGCCGTCACGGGGCCGGCCTACGCTCCATCGAGCGCCTGATCATCCCCCCGTCACCGGTCACGCGTTTCAGCGGTCCCCGTCAGTCGCCGTCTCTGACCGGGGCCGCATTTTTTTGTCGGGCCTGGTCGTTGGACGTGGCGCGTCTCACGCCACGTTCGTCGTCGTGTCCTGCTGCTCCAATGGTGCCAGCTGAGAAGCCTTCGCCTGCGCGGCTTCGATGCACATTCTGACAGCCTCGCCCATGCTCGCCGCGACCAGATCGGCCTTGGTGGCTTCTTGCAGCACCTTCGCGGCCTCCTGATCGACGTCGGCCGCGCAGCAGACCAACATCACTTTTGCTCTGGGGAGCCGTCGCTTCAAGCGACGAACGGAGTAGCGCATATGTGCGACGCCGGAATTGCCGATATAGATCAGGCAGGCAATCGCGACACCTGCGGGCTCGAGCTTGATGACGTTCGCCGTCGAGAGCGCCTCCGCTCCTGAGACCTTCGCGCCCAGCCCGTGCGCCGACGACAGTTGCGCGAGAATCACCGCCGCCGCTTCGTCGATCGGGGTTCGCCCCGCCACGCACAGGACCGGCTGCTCGCTCCGCCATCCTTCGGCGAGATTGTCCTTGCTGAGGATGGGTATCGTGTCGATGGCCCCACTGCTGGCCGAGCTGTCGACGGCCGATGCCGCCTCCGGATCGCTGGTGGTCTCGCGTTTCGCCAGCGGACCATCATTCTGATCGGAAAGATCGGCGGTCAACTCGGCGACGGCGTCACGGATCGTTGCAAGGCGATCATAGGCGAGCGCCCCTCGGTCGGCGTCGGCTTGGGCCAATTGCAGCCCCTTCACCGCGACCTCGTCGCAATAGGCAATCAACGAGCGCTCCTTCAAGAACTCCTCTGCCTTCTCGGCCGCTTCCGTCGGATCGTTCGCAAGCATGCGCTGGTAGAAGATCTCGGGAGGAGACAGCGCTGGACGATCACCGAACATGACGTCGAGGAACTCCAGGCGCTCCACATGTCGTCCGATGACGACCAGGCAGACCGTCAGCGGCGTCGCGAGCACCAACCCGATCGGGCCCCACAGCGCGGTCCAGAACGCGGCTGAAACGACCACCGCCACAGGGGACAGGCCCGTGCTGCGCCCATAGACCATCGGTTCGATGACGTGGCCGAGCAACGGCTCGACCACGAGAAACAGGGCCAGCGTCCAAATCAGCATCGACCAGCCAGGGTCCACCGCTGCCGCCAGAGCAAGCGGAAACGCCGCGGCGATGACGGCGCCGATATAGGGCACGAACCGAAGCGCTGCGGCGAGGATTCCCCAAAGGAGGGCGCTGGGGATGCCGATGAACCACAAGCCGACGCCGATCACGACGCCGAACCCGCCGTTCAGGGCGAGCTGGGTGAGGAACAGCCGGCTGAGCCTGTAAGCCGCATCATCGAGTGCCGCCGTGGTGCGCTGCAGGTCCGATGAGCCCGCAAGGCGGATGAGCCGATTCCGCAGGTCCTCGCGTTGAAGCAATATGAAGATCACGAAGATGATGATGATGCCGGTCGTCGCCAGCGGATGAATGAGCGGCGAAATCAGCGTGCGAAGACTGTCCAGCGCTCCAGGATCGGGCTGCCGGACCTCCACCGGGATCGGGGTCACAGGGACTGAGGAATTCGTTCGCAGTCCGCTCGGCGGCCGAGCCGCTTCCGGCTCTTTCGGTTTGTCGAGTTCCTTGCCCAGATCCTTGAGCATGTCCGATGCACGCTCGAGCGTCCCTCTCCCGGCTTTGGTGTCGCGGAACGACTGGATCTTGTTGCTCATCGTCGATTGATAGTTCGGCAACTCACTGGCAAGCTGGGTGAGCTGGGTGGCGAGCAGGCTGCCCAGCGTAAAGATCACGACGAACGCGAGAACGACCACGCTGACGACGGCCAGTCCGCGCGGGGCACGAAGCCGCTGCAGTTGCGCGACCAACGGCGCCAATACGAAGCTGAGCAGGATGGCCAGGGCCACGGGCACCAGGATGTCACGACCGAAATACAGCAGCGCGATGATGATGACCGCAAAAATGGCGACGGCCAGCGCGCTGATCAGCCCGAGAACTTCCTCCGGGGTGCGGACCTTGAGCGGCTGTCTGATGATCATCGAATCTCGCTCCGAACGAGGAAGGGCGGCGCACGTCGCTCATGCGGTCAGGCTGTCAACGTCGACGAAGGTGGCGCGTTGCAACGGAGGGAAGCTTCTGACGATGTCGCCGGCGCCGGTGGTCATATGCCGGAAGGTTCGTCTCGATCCGAGCAACCATCCCGGCCTTCGCTAGAACAGAACGACCGAGGGCGCTGGCCGGCGCTGCCCGCCCTGCCGGACATTCGGCTTCCTGTTTCAGACACGCGATAACAGCCTCGTGAGGCTCCAGTTCCCGAGAGCGCCTGACGTCGCCTGCGCGTCTGCTGACGGCTACGACTGCTCAGCTTCGGCGCGCCGTCTTACCTGCTCGAATCAGCCGGAGCTTCGCTATGGCGTTGTCCTTGTTGACGCCAGCAGGCCCGGCGGACCGGCAGGCCCGGCGCGAGCAGCTTGCGATGGCGCACGACCGGCGGCCGTCCGGGTCCTGTCGGCCGCCGCGTCGCTTCAGCGCAAAACGAGCGTCCGCTCGGCCGTGCTCAGCCAAGACGGGTCGCGGAGACGGATCGCAATGGTGGGCTTTGTCCTTGTCCTACGTCTTGCTGCCCACCGTTTGGCGGACCTCGAACCCCTCGAACTGCGGCGGGCCGAGATAGTGCACCTTGGTGTCGCCGGCCCGCTGGTGCGCGGCGCGGAATGCTTCGGACTTGGTCCAGTCCTCGAACATCGTCTTCGACGCCCAGATCGTATGCGAGGCGTAGAGCGTATGGTCCTCGGCTTCCGGTCCCTTCAACAGGTGAAACTCGACGAAGCCCGGCACCTTGTCGAGATGGCTGTCGCGCGACAGCCAGACCTGCTCGAAGGCGGCCTCCGAGCCCTTGGCGACGCGAAAACGATTCATGGCGATGAACATGCTGATCTCCTGAGGGATGAATGCCGCAGGTCGAGGAGTAGCAGACTTCGCGGTGCAATGCGCCTGCGACGACGGCCGCTGATGCCGCAATGTGAAAGGCTTCAGGACGCCTGATCGGGAAATGGCGCAAGCGAGCCTTACGCTACGAGCCCCTTGATCGGCTTCACGGCCGCGCTGTCCGGAAACACCGCGCCGCCGAGCGCGTGCTCGCCGATGCCGAGATGATCGGCGAGTACGCCCTTGAACACCGCGCGAAGATCCGTCGTCGGCGCAAGATCGCGTCCCTGGTAGAGGCTCGCCATCTTCAGCGTCGGCCAGTCGGCGATCACCCGTCCGCCCTTCACCGCACCGCCGGCAAGCAGCGCAATCGTCCCGGTCCCATGATCGGTCCCCTGGGTGCCGTTGATCCTTGCCGTGCGCCCGAACTCGGTTGCGACCACCACGACCGTATCGCGCCAGCACGGGCCAAGCCCGCTTTCGAACTCGGCGAGCGCACCGTCGAGACCCGACAAGAGCTGCGCCAGCCGACCGACCGCACCACCTTCATTGGCATGCGTGTCCCAACCGTCGAACGCCAGCGCGGCGATGCGCGGACCATCCTCCGCGGCGATCAGCTTCGCCGCGCCGCGCGCGACCTGGCGCATCGCCGCGATCTGGTTGCCGCCCGGCTTCGGCTTCATGTCGTCACCGACCGCGACCTTCTCGAGCTTGAGCCCTTGCGACAATGCAGCCGCCAACGCGGGATCGCGATGCGCATAGAGGTCGACCAGCCGCATCGCGGTGTCGTCATCGGCCTGCGGCAGCGTCACCGGCGCCCAACCAACGGTGGGCGCTGCGCCGCGCAGCACCAGCGGCGCCGTCGGACCGACCGCGAGCGCGCCCGCGACGCGGGGGCCGCGCGGCAGAGCCTCGACTGCGCGGTTCAGCCAGCCCGATTGCACGCGGCCAGGACCGGCGAAGCCGCTTTCGAGCACGTCCTGACCATCGAAATGCGAGCGCTCGCGATACGGTGTCGCGACCGCGTGAATCACGGCAGCCTGCTTGTCGCGATACATGCGCGCGAATTCCCGCATCGACGGATGCAGCGCAAAGAACGAATCGAGCTGCAGCGCCGGATTTGGTCCCGCCGTCGTCAGCGCGATCGCGCCATGCAGTCCGGCGTAGTCGGGATCGCCGATCGGCGCGACGGTGGCGAGGCCATCGAGCGCGCCGCGCAGGATCACGACGATCAGCCGCGGGTCGCGCTGGCCGGCGGCCCGCGCGAATTTCGGCAGATAGCCCCAGGCCGCAAAGGACGCGCCTGCCAGCAGCAGATGGCGTCGCGAGGTCAACAGCGAGGTCGCGATCCGGTCCATCGTCATCTCCTCTGGAATTCCGGCGACATCAGCAACAACGCCAGCGCCTGCTGGCGCGATTCCGCACGCTCGATCGTGCGCCGCGTCTCCGTCGAAGTCGCATCGCCCGCGACGAGATCGAGCAGATCACGCGGATCGAGATTGTTGCCGAGACGTGCGGCGAGTTGCGCGGAAATGTCCAGCCGCAGCTTCATGCCCTCAGGGGCAGCCCACATCGCGTTGGTATCAGCAAATCCGTTCGGTCCTGCGGGCGCCCATAGCGGCTGGCCGAGCGTGTTCAGGGAACTGAGATAGAAGCCGGGATCTTCCGGCACGCGCGCCAGCAGCCGGCCGCCGGCGACCAGGAACTCATAGGGCGAACGGATCTTGGTCAGCGGCGCCGACCAGGCCTCGTCGGAGTCGACCAGCGCCAAGGTCAGCGCCTTGAGGTCGCCATCGCTCTTCTTGAACACGGCTTCGAGCCGGGCGACGAGCGCGGGCGGCGGATCATCGGCGACGAAATGGCGCGCGAGCCTGGTGGCGATGAACTTCGCCGTCGAGGGATGGCGGGCGATGTCCGCGAGCGCGGCCTCGCCCTGCGCGAGACCGTCATCCTGATAGACCTTGCCGAGCAGGGTCTGCGGCCCCGGCTGGTGCGCATTGGCATTGAACACGAAGCTGCCGGGCGCCGCGTTGCGGCTGTTGCGTCCGGCAAAGCTCCAGCCGGTGATGATGCGCGCCAGCGAGGTCACGTCCTCCTGGGTGTAGCCGCCGCCGACACCCAGCGTGTGCAGCTCCATGATCTCGCGGGCGAGGTTCTCGTTGAGGCCGCGCTTGCGGTTCTGGCCGGCGCGCGAGTCCGGTCCGAGCGATTCCTGGTTGTCGAGGAAGAACAGCATCGCCGGATGCTGCTCGACCGCCTTCAGCATGTCGGCGAAGCGTCCGAGCACGTGCGGCCGGATCGCCTCGCGCTCGAACGCACCGGCCCACATCCGCGCCAACTCGCCCTTGCCTGCGGAGATGCAGAAATGGTTCGACCAGAACGCCACCAGCCGCTCGGTGAAGCCGCAATCGGCGAGCACGGCGCGCTGCAGCCGCGCCAGCGCCTCGGCACGGAACGTCTTCTGGACGACGTTGGGCGGCTGCTGAGCCTGCGCGGGCTTTGCCGGCGTTCCCTGCATCGCGGGTGCAGGGTCGGCGCCGGCTGCTGGGGCCGCCGATGGCGTTGCGGCCGTGGCTTTGTCCGCGCCGTTCGTGGACAGGCCGCGCGTGGGGCTGGACTGCTCCTGCGGCGCAGCCTCCGACTTCGCGGCCTCGCGGGCCCGCTTGACCTCGTCCTGATAGGCGAAGACGGCATCGGCGAGTGCGGGCGTCGGCTGCAGACCCGGCGCTTCCAAGAGCGCTCCATTGGGACGCCCGAGCTCGGCCTTGACGAAGCCGCGCGGGTCCGACGCCGCATTGACGAGATCGCCCGAGGCGCCGCCACGCGCGCCGAAGCCGAAGCGATTCAATGCAACAAGAGCCGCTCGAGCATCACGCGCCATGCCACATCCTCGAGCCTGTCATCGCGGGAGCTCCCGAAACGCTGTGTTGCCGCGACCGCAGACTGCGATGGCGCGGCAGATTGTCACGCACTATACTTGCCCCGGCAGATGAACCGGACATGAAAAGGGGCTGGTCGGACGTGGCTCCGAACGTGACAAATCGTTTAGCGGACATGACCGCGCGGCAACTCACCTGCGAGTCGTGCGGCGCGGAGTTCAGCTGCGATCCCGGCGGCTCCTGCTGGTGCTTCGAAGAGGCCGTGCGCCTGCCGCTGCCCAAGAGCGGACAAAGCCGGTTCAAGGACTGCCTGTGCGTCAACTGCCTCAAGAGGCTGGCCGGCGAACCGGAGGCGGGATCGTGACGCGCTGGCACGTCGAAGCGGTCCTGCTCGACATGGACGGAACGCTGCTCGACACCGAGAAGGTCTATCTCGAAGCTGCGATCGCGGCGCTGAATGCGCTCGGCCATGTCGACGGGGTGACCGAGCTCTGCCACGCCATGATCGGCATCCCCGGGCCGGACAATGAACGGACGCTGCGCGACCATTTCGGCGACAATTTTCCGCTCGACGAGGTCAACCGGCTGTTCGCCGCCAAGACCGCCGAGATCCTGCACCAGGGTATGCCGCTGAAGTCCGGCGTGATCGATCTGCTCGCGGCGATCGAGGCCGCCGGTCTGCCCAAGGCCATCGTCACCTCGTCGTCGCGCAGCACGGCCGCGGAGCATCTTCGGCTTGCCGGCATTCACCATCGCTTCGACGCGATCCTGACGCGCGACGATGTCAGCCGCGCCAAGCCGCATCCCGATCTCTATCTGCTCGCCGCGAAGCGGCTCGGCACGCGCGCGCAGGCCTGCATCGCGATCGAGGATTCCAATCCGGGTGTCGCCGCGGCCCATGCCGCCGGCGCGATCACGCTGATGGTGCCAGACATCGTTGCGCCGACCGAACAGTCGCGCGCGAAATGCGCCGCCGTGCTGCCAGATCTCGACGCCACGATCACGCTGCTGGCCGAACGCTCAGTGCTGCCCGTCAGGACCTGAAGCGACGGCGCATTCATCCGCCCATTGTCTTCAAAAGCCGCCGAAGCCGGTCACCTTCTCTTCACGTCGATGCACGCATCGCGCGGCGCTGATGGATGCATTAACCTGCATGGACTACCTTAGGGACGTTCGTGGATGGGTCGTTTCATGTTGCGATTTATTGGCGCCGTGGGCGCGGCATTTGTAGTGGCATTCGGTGGTGTGAGCTGGGCCGTCAGGGGCTTTCCGTTGCCGGGCGCGTCCTGGGGAGCCTCGACCTGGTCGGCCCCGATCGAGACGGTGTCCAATATTGCCAATGGGTCACAGACGGTGGCCGTGGTGGCACCGCTGTCCGCGACGGTGGACATGTCGTTCGGCGATGCCAGGTCCAGGGAAAAATTCGATCGCAAGGCATGGCTCGCCGAGCACACCTCGCAGAGCGACAAGAACCCCAAGCTCGATGCGTTGCGCATGGACGCGCTGCAGGCCGCGACCGCCTACAAGCTGTCGCCCTGCGACAAGACCCAGAAGCAGAACCTCGTCGAGGCGGTCACCGCCTATACGCGCGCCTACGTCGCCAAGCTGGATTGCAAGCGCAATTTCTTCGGCGCCAAGATCTGCAGCGAAAAATCCATGGAGGAGGCGGCCGCCAGCGTCGGCACGCCGCTCGATCAGCGCGTGAAGGAGGCCTTGTTCGAAGCCTTCGACGAGAAGGGGATCACCAAGGCGGACTTTCCGGCCGATGTGCGCGAGGACGTCCCGATGTTCGCCGGACCCGGTCTCTGGTCCGACGAATCGTCGGTGTGCCGTATCCGGCAGGCGCAACGGGACCGGCGATAGCAAACGAGCGCTGCCATGAACCGGCTCATCTTCATCATCGCAGCCATCCTCGTCTGGCAGGTTGGCGGACGCCTGTTCCTGACCGACGCGCCGAGTGCGGCGGTTGCGTTTCCGCCCGTCACGGGCGCGGAGTTTCAGGACCACGAGAAATACACCGAGGACGCCCGGCGCTCGCAGCGCCAGGACGCGCTGAAGGCGCTCGATCTGGCCTGGAGCGACCGCTGCGGCGCCAATCGCGACAGCTTCATCAGCGGCCTCAACCACTACTACTATCATCGGCAGAACCAGAACGAGCGCTATCCCGAGACCTATGGTCCGGCGGGCGCCGCCTACATCGCCCGCGTATGGACGACCGCCGAGGATCGCCGGATCGAACGCCTGACCCAGGAAGCCTACGCCGCCGGCTACATCAAGCCGTCCGATTTCGACGGCATGGCCAGCCAGATGGTCGCGACGATCGTTCGCGGCGAGCGGGTCAGGGGACGCGGCTGCGCCGGCTGACGGTCCTGCGGGAAGCATATCGCCTCCCCTTTGGCAGCGCCGCCGCGACCAGCGTCCGTGCCGCCGCGCCCGCGGTCTCCATGTAGCTGGCGTCCCGATGCAGCAGCACGACCGCGAATGCGCCGTCGAGCAGGAGCAGCATCTGCCGCGCGAGCTCGCCGGCTTCGGCAATTCCCTGCTCTTCGGACATCGCCTGCAGCCAGGCCTCGAACTTCTTCTTGTGGGCGGCGCCGATCCTGATCGCGGGATGGCCGGGCAGATTGGCGAGCTCCGCGGTGGTGCGCAGGAAGCCGCAGCCGCGCCATTTCGGATGCCGCGCGGCGCGCGCAAGCTGATTGAAGATCCCGGCGATCTTGTCGGGCAGCGCGCCCTCGGTCTCGTCGAACCAGCGCTTGAACAGCTCCAGGTTCGGCTGGTCGCGCGCGGCGAGATAGGCCGCGACGAGATCGTCCTTGCTGCGGAAATGATAATACAGCGTCTTCTTGGTGACGCCGGCCTTTTCCGCCACCGCATCGACGCTGACGGCGCGGATGCCTTCGGCATAGAACAGCCTGCTCGCGGCGGCGACGATGCGGGCGGGCGTGGGATCGGAGGATCGGGGCATGGCGGCGCTCGGTCTCGGTCAATGTATACTGACCAGTGAATATACCTCGGCTGCCGCGACGCCTAGTCTTCGCTTGCTCCAACCGCCAGCCTGCGAGACGCCATGACCGACCTCCTCCTGCTCGACATCTCCGACCGCATCGCCACGATCACGCTGAACCGGCCGGAGCGACTGAACGCGCTCAGCTACGCGCTGATCGATCGATTGATGGCCGCGCTCGACCGCATCGAGACCGATGCCGGCGTCAGGGCCGTGATCCTCACCGGCGCGGGACAACGCGCCTTCTCGGCCGGCGCCGACATCGACGAATTCGCCGCAAGCGTCCGCCAGGGGCGCGCCGCGGCGCTGCGCGACTTCGTGCGGCGCGGCCAGGCGATGACGGCGCGGCTGGAGGCGTTCCGCAAGCCGGTCGTCGCCGCGGTCAACGGGCTCGCCTTCGGCGGCGGCTGCGAGATCACCGAGGCCGTGCATCTTGCGGTGGCGAGCGAGCGCGCCAGCTTCGCCAAGCCCGAGATCAGGCTCGGCATGCCACCAACCTTCGGCGGCACGCAGCGGCTGCCGCGGCTGGTCGGCCGCAAGCGCGGACTCGAGCTGCTGCTGACCGGCGATTCTTTCCCGGCGCAGCGCGCGCTGGAGATCGGCCTCGTCAACGCCGTCGTGCCGCACGACGAGCTGTTGCCGGCGGCGCGCGCGCTGGCGCAGCGCATCATCCGCCACGGGCCGGACACCATCGCCGGCATCATCACCGCCGCGACGCGCGGGCTCAACATGGCGGTCGGCGAGGGGCTGCAGGTCGAGAGCGAGCAGTTCGCGAGCCTGGTCGGCAGCCGCGATCTCACCGATGGGCTGGCGGCCTGGCGCGAGCGCCGGCCGCCGCGTTTCTAGACCGGGTGGCCCGGCGACTTGCGCGCCAGCCCGTCGAACGCATCGAGCAGCCGCTCGCGCCAGGCATGGACGCTGTCGCTCTCCTCCAGCAGCCTGAACGGGCTCACCACGCGCGCCCATTGGAAGCCGCCGAACACGATGTAGTCGGCATAGTCGGGCGTATCGCCGCCGATGAAGGCTTGCGTCTTCAGGGTCTGGCGCAGCGGCTCCAGCGATCTGCGGAAGCCGATGACCGCCTGGTCGCGCGTCGCCATGACCTCTTCGAGGCTCTTGCCGAACCGCGCCTCGCGCGATTTGCGGAAATAGTCGGCATCCTCGGCGGCAAGGTTCTTCGGGATGTCGGCGATGATCAGCGGGAAGATGCCGCCGACGATGGCGATGTCACCCCAGGCATTGAGGAAGCGCGCCATCGCGCGGCCGCCGGCGCCGCCGAACAGCGACGGCCGGCCCGGATAGGTGTCCTCGAGGTAGTTGGCGATCGTCCAGGAGTCGGCCACCGCGCGGTCGCCGTCGAGCATGACCGGCACCTTCTCCGATCCATGCGGCGCGATCGCGCTCTTCTCGGTGAAGCGCCACGGAATCGATTCTGCGCTCAGCCCCTTGTGCGCCAGCGCCATCCGCGTGCGCCAGCAATAGGGGCTGAACGGGCGGCCCGCATCGCTCCCGACGAGTTCATACAGCTTCACTGCCATTCCCGGTCTTTCCTCCAAGTCCGGACCGTTCTAGCGCACGACGCGGCCGTTGTCGCGCAGCAGCTGCGCGCCGGCATCGGTGACGATAATGAAGATGCCGACGCCCGCGATCGCCTGGCGCGTGACATAGCCCAGATCGGCGGCATCCTCCCACACCGTCAGCCGTGGGCAGCTCGTTCGCCACGTCGCCACCACCTCGGCATGGCTGCGCGGCGCGCGCGCGATCCATTCGACGAAGTCGAGCACCAGGGGGTCTGCCGATACGGCCATGCTCGCCTCACTCTGCCGCCGCCGAGCTCTGCGCGGCCAGCAGCAGCCAGCCGCCATAGAGGATGTAGTAGCTCGCCACCGCCGTGATGATGCGGTTGGCCCAGGTGCGGAACTGCTGCTCGCTCATCGCCTCCAGCAGCCGCCGCGCCAGGCTCGTGCCGAGCATCGACGCTCCGACGGCGACGAGCGCGAGCACGGGATCGAGGCCCGCGGCCTGATCGATGATGCCGCCGAAATAGATCAGCTTGGTGAGGTGGCTCGCGACCTGGCACGTCGCCTTGGTGGCGACGATCGCGCGGCGGTCGAACCGCGCGCCGAGAAAGAACGTGTCGAGCAGCGGCCCGGACACCCCGGTCATCAGCATCAGCCCCATGCAGATCGTGCCGTAGATCGCGCCCTGCCAGACACTGTCCGGATCGGGCCTGAGGCCGGCCGGCATCAGCCGCGCCATGAACGGCGTGACGCCGAGCAGCAGGAGCGCGACCGGCTTGTCAGGCACGTAGCGCACCAGGGACCATAGGCCGAGCGCCAGCGCGCAACCGACGAGATACACCGCGACCGGCCGCCAGCGGATGTGCCGGCGCCACAGCACGGCGCGCCAGCCGTTGGACGCCATCTGCGTCGCCGCGTGCAGCACCATCGCCGCCGGCAGCGGCATGATCGCCAAGAGCACGCCGATCAGGATCAGCCCGCCCGCCATGCCGAACAGGCCCGACAGGAACGCCGTCGCCACCATCAGCAATCCGAGCGCTGCAATCAGGGCTGGTGTCATGGCTGATCTCCTCGCCATGCAGATTGTCGCACTGGCGACGGCCGCACAAACCGAGTTATCTTGCCCTCCATCAGTTTTCCTGAGGGCTCGATGAGACGGCTGCTGTTCCTCAACGGCATCAAGGCATTCGAGGCGGCTGCGCGCACCGGCAGCTTCGCCGCGGCCGGCAGCGAGCTCAACGTCTCCGCCGCCGCGATCAGCCGCATGGTCAACCTGCTCGAGCAGCGGCTCGGCGTGGTGCTGTTCGAGCGCAAGGCCAACCGCCTGGCGCTGACCGCGCCGGGGCGCGCCTATCAGAGCGGGCTGACGCCGATCTTCGATGCGCTGTCGAGCCTGACCGCGCAGATCATGGCGCCGTCGTCGATGCGCGTGCTGACGCTCGGCGTCGGTCCGACCTTCGCGATGAAATGGCTGATCCCGCGGCTCGCCGATTTCAGCACCGAGCAGCCGGACATCGAGGTCCGCATCACCACCGGCGGGGCGGCGGTGCCGTTCGGCGACGACTGGAGCTGCGGCATCAAGCTCGGCCACGGCGCCTGGCCGGGTCTCGTCGCCGAGCCGCTGTTCGCCGCCGATCTCGTGCCGGTGTGCACGCCACGGCTGGCCGCGACCTTGAAGAAACCGGCCGACCTCAAGGGCCCGAGCCTGCTGCGAGTGTCGCATGCGGCCGAGGACTGGGCGCTGTGGCTGAAGGCCGCGGGCGTCACCCGCGTCAGCGCGCGCGGCACCGAGTTCCAGTATTACGGGCATGCGCTGCAGGCCGCGATCGACGGGCTCGGCGTCGCGATGGGCATCCGTCCCTATATCGACGATGACCTCGCGGCGGGACGCCTGGTTGCACCGTTCGCACTGACCGTCCCAAAAGGCGAGCGCTGGTATCTTGTCTACCGCCATTTCCAGGCCGGCCAACGTGATTTCGCCGCGTTCCGGCGCTGGATCATGCGCGCAGCGTCGCAACCCGCGACTCGGAATTCTCAGCGGAGGGACGCGATCAAAAAAGACGCTGACGTGTGAACCTGTTCACAAATGCCCGGACAAACTCATGCTGTTGTTGCAGTTTGGAACATCCAGGACTGCGCAATGACGTACTTGTACGAAGACTTCGCCATCGAGCCGTTCGAAGCAGGACGCGGCTTGTGGCACGCGCGGATCCGCCGCGCGGACATGACCCCGGTGGTGATCAATGGTGTTTCGTTCCCGTCTCTCGAAGTCGGCTTTGCCTGGTCCGATGCAGACATGGCGATCGCCGATGCCAAGAGCCACATCGACCGCTTCCGCAAGCGGTGGGACTGACGACGGCCAACTGATAGGCCGTCGCTTCGAGCATGCAACGGAGGATATCGACCGCCCCCCGGGAAAAGACGGATAGCGCGACGTGGAACAATCTTCGAGAGTGAAGTCCCCGAGAGTCCATCCGCGCGGCCAGACGGTTCCAAGCCAACAATCCAAACGCCAATTCGAAATGCCGAGTGTATTCGTAATGCGGACTGCAATTCATGGCTGAGCCTGCCGTCAAACACCTCGCTTATTCGGTGCGTACGCGATGCCCGGACTGCGATGCCGAGCTGAGCGTCCTGAGCGTCATCAACGGCCGCGGCGGTTCCGAGTACTGGGCCCTGCAATGCGTCGCCTGCCACGGCGTGCATCTCGACATCGTCGAGCAGCCGACCCGGCATTGAACCGCAGCGAGGGGTCGCTGGAGCGCCATCGCGCGCGCCACGGCTCGCGAGTCGCTCGCTGATCTCGTGTGGCCTGCCGCGTGCAGGCGCATCTCGGGCCGTCCTGCTGCCACCATGCTGTCAGCAAGGCCGCTGCGCGGCGCCCGATCACTCTTTCAAGTCGGCGTCATCCGTCCCATATTCGGGCCATGGCGAAGACCCCCGACACCCCCAAGAAGCCTGGCCGAACTCCGAAATCGAAAGCGCACCGGCCCGACGTGCAGCCGATCGCGCCCGCGCTCGCCGAGCTGCTGAATCCCGCCATCAACCGCGGCGAGAGCGGCATCGGTTCCTCAACGGGACTGAAGCCTCCGCCGGACAATTCCTGGGACCGCCGCAGCGGCGGCGAGGCCGCCGCGCACCGCGCGCGGGCGTCGACCAAGGGCAGGAGTGCCGAGGTTGCGACGGGCGACGCCTCGGCGCGGTCCATGCCGCTGCGGCCGAATCCGCAGCCGGTGGGTGGGCGTTCATCGTCAAACAACGATCCGTCGCATGGCTCGCCCCCACCCAACCCTCCCCCGCAAGCGGGGGAGGGCTCCAGGCGGCAGGCGCCGCGTGCCGGCGCCAGCGATGATGCCGAAACCGCGCCCCCAGCGTCCCCTCCCCCGCGTGCGGGGGAGGGCCAGGGTGGGGGCCTCTCTCCTTCGCATCAACCCCTCGGGGCGGATGACGCCGCCTCATCCTCCGGCCTCGCCGAAGCGCCGCAAGCCAATTACGGCACCGCCGCCACCATCCCGACGCTCGATCCCGAGCTGGCGCGGCAGCTTGGCCTGCCCACGGCCGAGGACGACGAGGAGGCGCTCGCCCGTCCGCCGCGCAACAAGATGGAGGCGCTCGGCGTCAAGGCCACGGCGGAAGCGCTGGAGTCGCTGATCCGCGAGGGCCGTCCCGAGTTCCGCAAGGACGACGGCTCGCTCAAGGTGTGGACGCCACACCGTCCGCCCCGTCCGGAGAAGTCGGAAGGCGGCGTCCGCTTCGAGATCAAGTCGGCCTATGAGCCGAAGGGCGACCAGCCGCAGGCGATCAAGGAGCTGGTCGAGGGCATCGCGCGCAACGACCGCACACAGGTGCTGCTCGGCGTCACCGGCTCCGGCAAGACCTACACCATGGCGAAGGTGATCGAGGCGACGCAGCGCCCGGCCATCATCCTGGCGCCGAACAAGACGCTCGCCGCGCAGCTTTATGGCGAGTTCAAGAGCTTCTTCCCCGACAACGCGGTCGAGTACTTCGTCTCGTACTACGACTACTACCAGCCCGAGGCCTACGTCCCGCGCACCGACACCTATATCGAGAAGGATTCCTCGATCAACGAGCAGATCGACCGCATGCGCCACGCGGCGACGCGCGCGCTGCTCGAGCGCGACGACGTCATCATCGTCGCCTCAGTGTCCTGCATCTACGGTATCGGCTCGGTCGAGACCTACACCGCGATGACCTTCGCGCTGAAGAAGGGTGAGCGCATCGACCAGCGCCAGCTGATCGCCGACCTCGTCGCCCTGCAATACAAGCGCACCCAGCACGACTTCACCCGCGGCACCTTTCGCGTGCGCGGCGACGTCATCGACATCTTCCCGGCGCACTATGAGGACCGCGCCTGGCGCGTGAACCTGTTCGGCGACACCGTGGAGAATATCGAGGAGTTCGATCCGCTCACCGGCCACAAGCAGGACGAGCTGGAGTTCATCAAGGTCTACGCCAACTCGCACTATGTGACGCCGCGCCCGACCCTCGTGCAGGCGATGAAGTCGATCAAGTCAGAGCTGAAGATCCGGCTCGACCAGTTGCACGCGCAGGGCCGCCTGCTCGAGGCGCAGCGGCTGGAGCAGCGCACCACCTTCGACATCGAGATGATGGAGGCGACCGGCAGTTGCGCCGGCATCGAGAACTACTCGCGCTATCTCACCGGCCGCCTGCCCGGCGAGCCGCCGCCGACGCTGTTCGAATACGTCCCCGACAATGCGCTGGTGTTCGCCGACGAGAGCCACGTCACGGTGCCGCAGATCGGCGGCATGTTCCGCGGCGACTTCCGCCGCAAGGCGACCCTGGCCGAATACGGCTTCCGCCTGCCCTCCTGCATGGACAACCGCCCGCTGCGCTTCGAGGAGTGGGACATGATGCGGCCGCAGACGGTCGCGGTGTCGGCGACCCCCGGCGGCTGGGAGCTGAACGAGGCCGGCGGCGTGTTCGTCGAGCAGGTCATCCGCCCGACCGGGCTGATTGATCCGCCGGTCAACATCCGCCCCGCCCGCACCCAGGTCGACGATCTCCTCGGCGAGGTCCGCGCCACCGCGCAGGCCGGCTACCGCTCGCTGATCACGGTGCTGACCAAGCGCATGGCCGAGGACCTCACCGAATATCTGCACGAGCAGGGCATCCGCGTCCGCTACATGCACTCCGACATCGACACCATCGAGCGCATCGAGATCATCCGCGACCTTCGTCTCGGCGCGTTCGACGCGCTGGTCGGCATCAACCTCTTGCGCGAAGGCCTCGACATTCCCGAATGCGCGCTGGTCGCCATCCTCGACGCCGACAAGGAAGGCTTTCTGCGCAGCGAGACCTCGCTGATCCAGACCATCGGCCGCGCCGCGCGCAACGTCGACGGCAAGGTGATCCTCTACGCCGACCAGATGACCGGCTCGATGGAGCGCGCCATCGCCGAGACCAACCGCCGCCGCGAGAAGCAGGTCGAATACAACACGGCCCATGGCATCACGCCGGAGAGCGTCAAGAAGTCGATCGGCGACATCCTCAACTCGGTCTACGAGCGCGACCACGTGCTGATCGAGACCGGCGGCGGCACCACCACCGACGACGTCATCTCGATCGGCCACAATTTCGAGGCGGTGCTGGCCGATCTCGAAACCCGCATGCGCGAAGCCGCCGCCGATTTGAACTTCGAGGAGGCCGCCCGCCTCCGCGACGAGGTCAAGCGCCTGCGCGCCACCGAGCTTGCCGTCGTCGACGACCCCACCGCCAAGCAGCGCACCGTGCAAGGCAAGGCCGGCGCCTACGCCGGCGCCAAGAAATACGGCGACGCTGCCAACCTCCCGACCACCGCGCTGAAGGGCCGCGGCGGCCGAGCTGGAGCGAAGTCCCGCGATAGGGATCCGCTTGCACCGCTCCTCGATGAGCTCGCCGCCAGTCCTTCAGGCCGCGCGGGCGGTCCCTCCGTTCCCTCCCCCCTTGTGGGGGAGGGCCAGGGAGGGGGGGCCGCGGACCGCAGCACTCGCGGCCCAAGCACCGGCTCCAAAGTCCACAAGCCGCATCTCGACGAGATGCACGGCCCGGAATCCCTGCCCTACCGCCCCAACGCCAAGCTGCCGCCAAAGCCATTCGGCGGCAGCAGCAAGATCATCCAGCCGACCAACTCCCGCGAGTCCGGCCCCGAATTCGGTCCCGCCCCCCGCTCGACCGGCGGCGCGCCGGGGAAGCGGGGTGGGTGGAAGAAGCGGTGAGTGCGGCGCAGGATAGTGCAATGGCCGTGAAGGCGAAGCGTTTCGACGATCTGGTTCACAAGCAAGCGAAGGCCGACACGAGGTTCGCAACAGCGCTTCTTCGCGAAGGCGTCGACGCGATGCTCAGCGGCGACATGGAAACGGGGAAAACCATTCTTCGCGACTACATCAAGGCGACCGTCGGATTCGAAAAGCTCGGTGAGGCGATCGATACACCGCCCAAGAGCCTGATCCGCATGTTCGGCCCGCAAGGCAATCCTCAGGCCAAGAACCTCTTAAGCGTGATCGCTTATCTGCAGAAGCAGGTGGGATTGCAGCTCCACGTCACCGGCTAAGCGCTCGATCGAGCGTCGGCCAAGTCGACAGGCTGCATCTGGACCAAATGCACGGCCAGGAGTCGCTGCCCTACCGCCCCCTGCCGGAAAAATCTTTCCGGACCGTATCATCCAGCCGACCAACTCGCGCGACTCAGGCCCCGAATTCGGTCCTGCCCCCCGCTCGACCGGCGGCGCGCCGGGAAAGCGCGGCGGGTGGAAGAAGCGGTGAGGTGTAAACCTTCTCGCCGCCTCATTGCGAGGAGCGACAGCGACGAAGCAATCCAGTCTATGCACTTGGCCTGATCTGGATTGCTTCGCTTCGCCGCTTCGCTCGCAATGACGTCCGGCCCGCGATCTCGACTGGAAAACATATCATGTTGAGCTACTCTGCTCACATGAAACTCGGCTTTGAAGAACCTCAGACTGCCTACACCAGCGGCACGCAGAAGGCGCGGGCCTGGACCGAAGCTTGGGTCGGCGCGCAAGCCTATTGTCCGAACTGCGGCCGATCGAACATGGCGCAGTTTCCCAACAACAGCCCGCTGGCCGACTTCTTCTGTACGAGTTGCAGCGAAGAGTTCGAGCTGAAGAGCCAGAAGAAGGCATTCGGCGCCAAGGTCGCCGATGGTGCCTATGGGACGAAATGCGAACGGCTGGCCGCCAGCAACAATCCCAATCTCCTGCTGATGAACTATGACCGTGACACCCGGTCGGTCATCAACCTCTTCGTCGTGCCGAAGCATTTCTTTGTCCGCGACATCATCGAGCAGCGCAAGCCGCTCGCGGCGACCGCGCGCCGCGCAGGGTGGGTCGGCTCGAACATTCTTCTCGATCGCGTTCCCGAGTCGGGCAAGATTCACATCGTCCAGAATCGCGTCGTCCGCGCGAAGCAGGTCGTGCTGCAGGAGTGGAGCCGGACGCTCTTCCTCCGCAAGGAATCCCTGGATGCACGCGGATGGCTGATCGAGGTGCTGAAATGCGTCGAGTCGCTCGGCAAGCCGGAATTCACGCTCGACGATGTCTACGCTTTCGACCGCCATCTCAGCCTGCTCTATCCCGGCAACCAGAACGTCCGACCGAAAATCCGCCAGCAGCTCCAGTTCCTGCGCGATCAGGGATTCCTGGAGTTCGTATCGCGCGGCCGCTATCGTTTGAAGACGTGAGGTCCGGCAATGGCCTGGTTCTTGAACTTCTATCGTTGTGAACGTTGCGCGCAGGCCTGGACCGATGAATGGTCGTGCATCTGCGACGACGAGTGTCCTCATTGCGGCGCCCGCGACATGTCTCCGTCCCGGAGCGAGGACCTGACAGAGCTGATTTTGAGCAATGAGGATTGCTTTGTCGTCCTGCGATCGGCTGATGACGCCGAGGACGAGCCGTCCTATGAAGAGCTCGGGCGGTTCTCGAGCCGAGCCAAAGCGGAAGAATTTCTCGCGGCGTCGGACCCAATTTAGGGGTGCCCTTCACGAAATCCATCAGACGGCCCGCCAGACAACGCGAGAGATGAAGCTCGCATCTTCCGAAAAAAATAAACTTCTTGCGCTTTATCGGAATTCATGATTATCTCCCCCGCATCCCGCCTCACCGCAGAGGGGCGTTGCGCGCGATCGTCACGACACGCGAGGTGGGGATGCGATGGCCGCGATGTTGCCGCAGCATGCTTATCGGCGTGCGGACGAACGGCAATGCGCGGACGTGAAGTCGCAGCGTCCTGATACCCCGATGCTGGTATCCAGCATGACGCGCGCAAGCGCGTCGTGCGACATGGTGGCCAACAAGCCCGGCGCACCAGGGAGACTGCGTATAAGCGTGAAGACCGTCGCGCAGGGAATGCCGGTTGAATCGGCTTTGCCTGTGGTACCTGCCGCCTGCATTTTTTTCGCAGGCGGGCCATGGGTGAGGCCTTCACCCGGCATTCCCTGCGCCCTCTGCACTCACGAGGGCCACGCGGATCGTATCACTCGGGCATCACATGCCGCGAGACCGCGCCGTCATGTCCCGGAGCAATCCTTAGCTGTTTGAATCGTAAATCCGTTGTTCTCTCCACTGCCGTCGTGGGCAAGCTGCGACGCGACAGCGCGGCGCGGCGACCTGGGATCCATACGCAACGGCGGTCGTGAGGGACAAGAAGCCAATAGCAAGCGTGCCTCAAACCGCTCCCTGGGGGTATGGGTCCCGGCGTTCGCCGGGACGACAGTAGGGTTTGTTGAGGCCGATGCGCATCATCCTCGCTGGCGTAACGGAAAGAGCCACGACGCCAACAAGCGGCGCTCCCTTGTAGCCGGCACCTCCGGCACGGACCGAAGGCCCGGTCACGCCGGGCCATCGCCGCCAGCTTGAGGTAAAGGCACGCCAAGCACGATGGACGCGCGGATCAACTATGTCCGGCCCCGCCCGTTGACCTGGCCCTGCTGTTGCTGCTGACGCTCCTGCTCCTTGGCACGGTGACGACCATAGAGGCAGCCGGCGGCCGCGCCGAGCACGCCGTGATGACCGGCATAGTGGCCGGCCACGCCGCCGACGATGGCGCCCTTGATGCAGCCCTTGGCCTCGGCGGCCTGCGTCGACAGCAGCGCCAGCGCTGCGACGGAGGCGGCGAGCATGGTCTTGGTGATCGACATCTTCGTGATCGAGCTCCGCAAGAATGGTGCGGGGTAACGGCGACGCGGCGAAGCGGTTCCCGCCTCGCAACCGGCATGACGCCTTGCGCGAACCTTTCGCGCGCGGGGATGACCCATGGGGTGAGAGATGGCCCGAGACATGATCGTGACGCGATCCCGCGCCAAGCTTCCGTTCACCGTACCGGCGCATTGCGCCGGCAGACGGTGACGCAAGTGGTTGACGGCCGCGGGCCGGCATCTCCAGAACGCCATCGCCGACGCGGGCGTTCCCGTCAGTGGAGACAGGATGATCGAGCACATCAACAAGCAGCGCGTGCGCAAGCTGCTCGAGGCCCATGCCGCCGGCGATTTCGACAGCGTGCTGGCGCATTGCACCGACGATCTCGAGCACTTCGCCTCGGCGCCGATCGACATCTTCCCCCATCTCGGCGGCCGCCGGGGCAAGGCCGAGGTGCGGCAGATGTGGGAGACGGCACGCAGCCGCTATGCCGAGGTCCGGCACGAGATCAAGACCATGATCTGCGAAGGCGACCAGGTCGCCGTGGATCTGCGCATCTTCCTGCGCAAGCGCGACAACGACCGCATCGTGCAGTACGACCTCGCGGCCTTCTACACGCTGCGCGACGGCCGCGTCGCCCGCATCCGCGAGATCATGGACACCTACGACCTGGTGCAGCAGGTGCTCGAATGCGATCTCAGCCGGCTGCTGATCGCGGGCACCGCCCGGCCCTGAGGCCCTGCGCGGCGGTTGCGGAGGCCAGCCCTGACCGGCCGATCACGGAAACGTCACCAACGGCGGCGTCGTTGCCTTGAACCTGTGGCCCGGGCTCCGCACCCCATCAACGGTGGTATACGGGGCATCGGTGACATGAGAATAGCATTCCTGGCGATGGCCGGACTGGTGATGGGCGTTGTCGGCGGCGCGACGATCGGAGTAGGGCTTGGACTGGCCTGGATCGAGCTGTTCAACACCAGCGAATTCGAAGGCTATGCGGGCATGCTGGTGTTCTTCACCTTCATGCCGCTCGGCGCCCTGATCGGCGGTATCGCCGGCGCCACCCTGTTCGGCATGGCCGCCTTCCGCGACCACGAGGTCGCGATCGCGCAGCAGCGGATGCAGCACGAAGGGCGTTAGGGGCGCGGCGACCGGCAGCCGCGCGCATTTGTGCAATGCAAAAACAGCCGTTGCGCGCGCAGGTGGCTGATTTATGTGAGGCGTAAGAGAGATAGATTCGGCGCCCCGGCGCGACGTCGTTGCGACGTCGCCTTCAGGCCGGCGCGCCCCCTCGCAAGCCAGTTCAGGATCCCGAGCCGATGACGGAGCACAGCCTCTGGCGTCTGTCGCGCGCATTGCATGGCGCGATCAACGACCGCCGTTTCGATGATTTCGCCGAGCTTCTCGACGACGACATCGACTGGGCCATCTACGGCCCGATCGACATGTTTCCCTTCCTCGGCGCGCGGCACGGCCGCGCGGCGGTGCTCGACGCCGTCAGGCAGATCGCGGACAATGTGAGCATCCGGCGGCTGGAGCGCGAGACCTTGATGTTGGACGAGACCAGCGCGGCGACGATGGTCCGCTGCGCGATGACGGCGCAGGATTCCGACAAGCCGGTCACCGCGCGGCTCGCGCAATTCATGCAATTCCGCGCTGGAAAGCTCGCCCGGCTGCGGATCCTGATCGATACGTTCGATCTGATCGAGCAGACGCTCGGCCGCTCCATCGACCTGCCGCGCATCGGCAGCTTCGCCTGAACCCGCTGCCCCGCGTGTTGGATTGTGGTCGCACTCACCGACAACCCAACAGATCGTGACTGGCGCAGCCATAATTTTGCGCCAAGATTCCACCATATTCCGGCACACAGGTTCGGGCGGCGGGGGTTGCTCTCATGACATCGTATGGTTGCGCGCTGGCGGTTTTTACGGCCGGCTTCGGCCTTCTTGCGTCCGCCGCGCAGGCCCAGACGCTGATGCAGGCGCCGCAACCGCTGCAGATCGTGCCCTGGCAGCAGATCGCGCCGGAGCCAGAGGACGAGGACAAGTCCGAGGACCAGGCCGCAGCGGCCGACCCGATGAAGGACATCAACGTCGAAAAGCTCGACTGGAGCCAGCTCGCGATCGACGACACCACCTTCCTCGACCGTCCCGAAGCCGCCGCCGCGGCGAGGCGCAAGGCCGCCGCAGAGAAAGCCGCCGCGCTCGACTGGTCGAACCAGAACAAGGGCAGCCTCGCCTCGGGCGTGTCGGTCAAGCAGTCGGTGTCGCCGTTCTGGGACGCCCGCGTCGGCGCCGACATGACGGTCGCGCGGCAGCCGACCACGATGTCGGAATTGCTGGCGGAGAAGGCCGAGAACGGCGGCAATGCTCCGCAATCCGGCGGCTCGGCCTGGGCGGCCGTCACCGCGCCGGGCGCCGGCTCGATCTGGGACAAGACCGCCATCGAGGCCCGCGTCAACCCCGGCTCGGATCAAAGCCGGCTGGGCACCACCATCACCAAGGCGGTGCCGATCGATCACTACAATCTGACCCTGCAGAACGGCTACAACGTCACCCAGCAGGGCATGGTGCCGATTCCCGGCGCGGCGCCGAAGACCAGCCGCAGCTTCGACACCGAGCAATCCGCCAGGCTCTCGATCGGCGACACCGGCACCAGCGTCACCGCCGGCCAGACCCTGTCGTCGAGCGACGACAAATGGCTGCGCAAGGTCGGCGCGGAGCAGAAGCTGTCGGATGGTCTCAGCGTATCCGGCTCGGTCAGCGAGACCGCGCAGGGCGGCACCAGCAAGAGCATTTCAGCCGGCTTCAAGCGGAGCTGGTGACGTTCACCATTGCGGCAGGCCGCCACGAATGGTCGAACCATCGCCGCGACTTCGCCGCGGTGCGGCCCAATTTGGCCGCACTGATAGGCTTTGAGAAGTTCGTCGTGCGGGGACACCGCGCTCGCTTGAACGCGAAATGAGGAAATAGCCGATGAATGTCATTCGTCCGGACAAGATCGATGGAACTGAAGCCGAGCTGGATACGGATCTGGCGGCGGTCTCCGAAGTCGAGGCCGGCATTCGTGATTTCGTCCGTAATGATATCGCCTATCTGCGCCGTCCCAATGCGGCCGCCACGGCCGAGGCTTCGATCGATGCCGATGCGGCGGTGAACAGCGTCACCACGCTGATCCAGCGCGTCGCCGGCACCTCCCTGTCGGAGATCGAGAACTTGATCGGGGAGCTCGAGAGCCTGCGCGAGCTGCTGCATGCCGAGGGCCAGCGGGTGCAGCGCGAGATCGCGAGCTATGCGCAGCTCAGCCAGGCGGCGATGAAGTCGACCCGGGCGATCGCCGAGAACGTGACGCAGTGGAAGCGCGCCGCCGACGGCCTGCGCAGCAGCTGAGCGTTCTTTCCGGACCTTCAAGAGGACCGCCGTGCGAGGTATCGCGCGGCGGTTTTCGTCTTTGCAGCGCTTCGCCCTTGAACGTGACCCGGCACTCCCGCGACCAACTCCCGCCCATCTCGTGGCGGGCAGGTTGCGTCAAAAGGGTGTCACTTACATGGAAACGATCCGGCCGGAAAACACCGATCCGATTCCTCTGAGGCCTGAGCCTCAGCGGATCGGGACCATCATGGTCCGCTTCGTCGGTTTGCTGGTGGTGGCGATGGCGGTCATGGTGCTCATCTGGAGCCGCTAGACCGCCTCTACAAACAGGACTGCGTGGTCCGTTCTGGTTAACGAGTAGTTAAGCCGTCACTCGTTGATCGTCGCTGACGTCTCCAGCGAATACGAGCCGTCGGCATAGCCCTTCACGACCATTCCCGTCGCGAGCATCACCGCGAGCGTCACGCTGGCAAAGATAAAGCCGAGGAGTTTCAGACCACCGCGATCTGCCATACTCATCCCCCACATCCTGATCCCTGATTGGCTGTCTTATAGAGTCGGAGTTCAGAATGCGTTAGCGCGAAGTTCGTTCCGCGCCGACAATCCTACGAAGCGTGACCTTTTCGCCTCAACCCTCGTTCCGTCGAGGGACAAAGGCCGATGCCAGCACCGAGAACACCAGATCGCCGTGCTGATTGATGCCGGTATTGCGCGCCTGCAGGATGCCCCACTCCGGGCGCGACGCCGACGCGCGAAGCGAATCAATCTCACTGGAAAAGCTGATCGTATCACCCGCAAGCACCGGCTTGTGCCAGCGCAGATCCCGAAAACCGGGAGAAGGACCTCCGAGGACGATCGGCTCGCCGCGCAAGCGCGCGATCTCCAGGAGGCGCTGATTATCCGCGACGATCAGCTTCATGCAGACGGAGCCGATGTGCCATCCCGATGCCGCGAGCCCGCCGAACAGCGATCGGCGGCCCTCTTCCTCGTCGAGGTGAAAGCGTTGCGGATCGAATTGAACGGCAAAGCGCTTAATCTCTTCGGCTGTGAACGTGTAGGAGCCGAGCTCGCGGCGCTGGCCGACCTGAAGATCTTCGAAAAAGCGCATCAGCCCACCTGCCCGCGGCTCTCACGGCGCTCGACGATGATGGGAGAAACCATCTCGCAAAGCCTCATGCCCGCCTTGTTGCGCACGCTGCATTTGAAGGTGACGATCCCGGTCGACGGACGGCTCCGCGACACCCGCGCTTCCAGAACCTCCACATCGAGCATCAGCTCATCGTCGGGACGCAGGGGCGAGAGCCACCGGACCTCGTTGACGCCCGGAGAACCGAGCGAGGCGGTGCGGCCGATGAAGCCGTCGAACATCATGCGCATCATCAGCGAGCAGAGGTGCCAGCCCGAGCCGGACAGGCCCCTGAGCATCGACTGCGAGGCGGCTTCTTCGTCCAAATGCATCGGCTGCGGATCAAACTCAGAGGCGAAGGCAATGATCTCGTCGCGGGTGACGTGTCGCGGGCCAAAGCTGCCGAACGGGCCTTGCGGAAAATCTTCGAAGGTGAGGGTCATGAGGCTGGGAATGGCTGAAAGAAGCCCGATTGTGGCCGCACTTTGCAGCAATCACAACCGGGCCGCTCGCATGGCTGACGCCCGGTCCAGTCGCACGAGAGTGCCAGAAGGCGCCACACACTGGGACCAACTCGGCCGCCGCGCATGTCGTCTGGCGCGAGAGTCGAGCAGGACTTAAAGACGGATTCGACTTCGATTCGGACGTGGCCGGGGGATCAGGATGTTGGAATTTCGCGATTTGTTCCAGTGGGACCGCTTCATCACGCCCACCATCATCAAGACGTTCTATTGGCTCGTGATTGCGCTGATCATCCTGTCGGGAATTCGCGGCATTTTCACGGGCCTCTCCGAAATGGCAATCAGCCCATTCGGCGGTTTCCTGATGCTGTTGTCCTCGCTCGCCGGAATCATCGTCGGCATGGTGTTCTCGCGCATCATCGCCGAGTTCGTGCTGATCGTCTTCCGTATCAACGAGCACCTCGGCGCGATCCGCGAGCAGGGGCGGATGTAGCCGCCCCACAGGCTCTCAGTTGTTGAAGCGGAAGTGCATCACGTCGCCGTCGGCGACGACATACTCCTTGCCTTCGAGCCGCAGCTTGCCACCCTCGCGCGCGCCCGCCTCGCCGCCAAGCGCGACGTAGTCGGCAAAGGCGATGGTCTCGGCGCGGATGAAGCCCTTCTCGAAATCGGTGTGGATGACGCCGGCAGCCGCTGGCGCCTTGGTGCCACGGTGAATGGTCCAGGCCCGCGCCTCTTTCGGCCCTACGGTAAAATAGGTGATCAGGTCGAGCAGCTGATAGCCGGCGCGGATGAGCCGATCGAGGCCAGCCTCTTCGAGCCCCAAGGTCTCCAGGAAGTCGACGCGCTCCTCGCGCGACAGCGTCGCGATCTCAGACTCGATCTTGGCTGAGATCACGACGGCGACCGCACCCTCTTCCTTGGCCCGCTCGAACACCGCCTGGGAGAAACTATTGCCGTCCTTGGCAGAGCTTTCCTCGACATTGCAGACATAGAGCACGGGCTTGGATGTCAGCAGGCCGAGCATGCCGAAGGCGCGCTCCTCCTCAGGCTTGCGCTCCAACAGCCGCGCCGGTTTGCCGTCGCGCAGCAGCACCAGAGCACGGGTGACGAGCTCGTACTGCTCCTTGGCATCCTTGTCGCCGCCCTTGGCCTTCTTGGACAGGTTGTCGACCCGCTTCTCGAGGCTGTCGAGATCGGCCAGCATCAGCTCGGTCTCGATGGTCTCGATGTCCGCGAGCGGCGCGATCTTGCCCTCGACATGGGTGATGTCGGAATCCTCGAAGCAGCGCACGACATGCGCGATCGCGTCGACCTCGCGGATGTTGGCGAGGAACTGGTTGCCGAGGCCTTCACCCTTGGAGGCGCCGCGCACCAGGCCGGCGATGTCGACGAAGGTCAGCCGCGTCGGGATGATCTGTCCCGACTTGGCGATGGCCGCGAGCTTCTCCAGCCGCGGATCGGGCACGGCGACCTCGCCGACATTCGGCTCGATGGTGCAGAACGGATAGTTCGCGGCCTGCGCCGCCGCCGTCTCCGTCAGCGCGTTGAACAGCGTCGACTTGCCGACATTGGGCAACCCGACGATTCCGCATTTGAATCCCATGACCCGTCCCGCATCCTTTTAGACGACGGCCCGAAGCGCCTCACACGGCGCCAGCGTCGCCCTTGTCCAGAAAACCTTTGGCCTGCAGCGCCAGATGCACCTTGTTGGCGAAGGTGGAATCGCGCCGGCCCGTCAACAAACCTGCATTGTCGGCGACCGCCTCGCACAGCGCCTCGACCCAGGGCATGTCGGATTTGGCGAAGTCCGACAGCACGTGGCCGTGCACCAATTCCTTGACGCCGGGATGGCCGATGCCGAGCCGGACGCGGCGATAGTCGTTGCCGAGATGCGCCGAGATCGAGCGCAGCCCGTTATGGCCGGCAATGCCGCCGCCGACCTTCACGCGCAGCTTGCCCGGCGGCAATTCCAGCTCGTCCTGAAACACCGTGACGTCGCCGACGCCGAGCTTGAAGAAGCTGGTCGCCTCCTGCACGGCGCGGCCGGATTCGTTCATATAGGTCGAGGGCTTCAACAGGATGACGCGCTCGGAGTCCAGCGTGCCTTCCGAGGTCTCGCCCTGAAACCTGCGTCGCCACGGCGAAAAGCGGTGACGCCGCGCGATCTCGTCAACGGCCATGAAGCCGATATTGTGCCGGTTGCGCGCATATTTCGCGCCGGGATTGCCGAGGCCGACAAACAGCAGCATGACGCGGCATCCGCACCCGCCGTCGCTTCGGGAAGCACGGGACCCGCCCGTGCTTCCCGCAAGCGGAACGGCTTACTTCTTCTTGTCGCCGCCAGCCGGCGCCTTGGCCGCGGCAGCGGGTGCCTTGGCGGCGGCAGCCGGAGCAGCGGCAGCGGGTGCCGCGGCGGCGCCAGCAGCAGCCTTCTGCTCCTCACCATAGCCGGACGGCGGCACGATGGTGACGAGGGTGGCGTCGTCGCGCGACAGCGTCTTCACGCCGGTCGGCAGCTTGACGTCGGAGATGTGCAGCGAGTGGTTGATCTCGAGCGCGCTGACATCGGCCTCGATGAACTGCGGGATGTTCTCCGCCAGGCACTCGAGGTCGAGCGTGTGGGTCACGATGTTGACCGTGCCGCCGCGCTTGACGCCCGGCGCGGCTTCCGAACCCACCACATGCAAGGGCACGCTGACGCGGATGGTCGCGCCCTGGCCGAGCCGCATGAAGTCGACGTGGATCGGGAAGTCCTTGACCGGATCGAGATGGAAGTCACGCGGGATCACCCGGTGCTTCTTGCCGTCGAGGGTGACGTCGAAGATCGTGGTCAGAAACCGGCCCGCAAGGATGCGCTGGCGCAGCTCGCGGTCTTCCACCGAGATCGGCAGCGGGGGCTGGTTGTCTCCATAAATCACTCCGGGCACTCTCCCGGCGCGACGCTCTGCCCGTGCGGCCCCCTTGCCGACTGACGGACGGGCGGTCGCCTTCAGTTCTCTGACGGTCGCCATCGTGTTAAGTCCTTGTTTTAAAAAGTTAAAGGCCGCAATGCGGCCCGTTGCTGGACGTCCTTCGGCAAGCCTCCAGGGGTGCGGGGGCCGCGGACGTGGCGGCGTTCTAGCGGCAAACCTGGGAAATGACAAGGAAATGAAGGGGCCGCCTGCCCCTCCCGTCCCAGGGCGACCCGGCCGCGGCGTCAGCCGTCCGCGCTGCCGGCACCCGGCGGCGTGCCGGCCGCGCCGCCCAGCTTGGCTTCCAGCGCCGCGATCCGGGCCTTCAGCGCCTCGTTCTCCTCGCGGGCGAGCCGGGCCATGTCCTTGACCGCCTCGAACTCCTCGCGCTTCACGATGTCCAGGTCGTTCAGGATCTTTTCCGCCTGGTTGCGGATGACGGAATCGACCTCCCGCTTCATGCCTTGGGCGGCACCGGCGGCATCGTTCATCAGGCGGCCGAGTTCGTCGAAAAACCGGTTGTTGGTCTGGGTCATGTGAGAAACTCCGCGTCCCGCGACGAGCACGATTGTGGAAGACAGAATGGCGATCCCTGTCGCCGCCCGCAAGATGGGCCCGTCTTGTCATGCCTTGGTTTCCTTGTCATCGTACTTGTTGCGCCGGCCCGCGGCGCTGGTATGAGCAGCCCTGAGATCACATCGCGCCGCGCCTGTTCATGTGGCGGGGCCCGTTCGAAGCCCGCATCGCCCCGAGGGCTTCCAGAAGCGGGACGCCGTGTCCACGAAAGCCAGTGAATGACGCCTCTCCTCATCGACTTCCCCGTGTTCGATCCGGTTGCGATCGCCATCGGCCCGTTCGCGATCCGCTGGTACGCGCTGGCCTATATCTGCGGCATCGTGATCGGCTGGCTCTACGCTCGCTCGCTGCTGAAGAAGGACCGGCTGTGGGGAGGCCCGGCGCCGATCTCGCTGCCACAGCTCGACGATTTCATTCTCTGGGTCACGATCGGCATCATTCTCGGCGGCCGCACCGGCTACGTGCTGTTCTACAACCTGCCATTCTTCATCGACCATCCGCTGGAGATCTTCCAGCTGTGGAAGGGCGGCATGTCGTTCCATGGCGGCTTCATGGGCTGCGTCATCGCCGTGATCTGGTTCAGCCGCCGCAACGGCCTGCCGATCCTGTCGCTCGGCGACCTCACCACCGCCGTCGCTCCGATCGGGCTGCTGCTTGGCCGCATCGCCAATTTCATCAACAGCGAGTTGTGGGGCCGCACGGCCGATCCCAGCCTGCCCTGGGCGATGATCTTCCCGCGCGATCCGACCCACCTGCCGCGCCATCCGAGCCAACTCTACGAAGCCGGCCTCGAAGGCATCCTGCTGTTCATCGTCCTGGCGATCATGATCCGGCTCGGCGCGCTGAGGCGGCCCGGCATGATCCTCGGCAGCTTCATCGGCCTCTATGGCACGGCGCGCATCGTCAGCGAGCTGTTCCGCGAGCCGGACGAGCAACTCGGCTTCCTCTGGCGCGGCCTGACCATGGGCATGCTGCTGTCGGTGCCGATGCTGATCGTCGGCGCCATCCTGGTGGCACGGGCGCTGCGCAGGCCCGAGAGTCGTCAAGCCACTCCGTCGCTGCAGGCCAATCCGTGATCGAGACGTCTCCGCTCCACACCGAGATCAAGCGACTGATCAAGGCGTCCGGCCCGATGCCGGTCTGGCGCTACATGGAGCTGTGCCTGATGCATCCGGAGCACGGCTACTACATCTCGCGCGATCCGCTCGGACGCGAGGGCGACTTCACCACCGCCCCCGAAGTGAGCCAGATGTTCGGCGAGCTGCTCGGGCTGTGGGCGGCCTCGATCTGGAAGGCGGCCGGCTCGCCGCAGCAGTTCCGGCTGATCGAGCTCGGGCCCGGCCGCGGCACCATGATGTCGGATGCGCTGCGGGCGCTGCGCGTGCTGCCGCCGCTGTACCAGACGATCTCGGTTCACATGGTCGAGGTCAATCCGGTGCTGCGTGAAAAGCAGAAGGTGACGCTGACCGGCCTGCGCAACGTCACCTGGCACGAGAGCTTCGACGAGGTGCCGGAGGGCCCCAGCGTCATCTTCGCCAACGAGTATTTCGACGTGCTGCCGATTCACCAGATGGTGAAGCGCGAAACCGGCTGGCACGAGCGCGTGGTCGAGCTCGACGAGGAGGAGAACTTCGTCTACGGCGCGGCCGCCGATCCGACGCCCGGCTTCGAGCTGCTGCTGCCGCCTCTGGTGCGCGCCGCCCCGGCCGGCGCGATCTTCGAATGGCGGCCGAACACCGAGATGATGGCCATCGCCAGGCGCATCCGCGACCAGCGCGGCGCCGCCGTCATCATTGATTACGGCCATGTGCGCAGCGACGTCGGCGACACCTTCCAGGCCATCGCCCGTCATAGCTTCGCTGATCCCCTCAAGACACCGGGGCTTGCCGACATCACCGCCCATGTCGATTTCGACGCGCTGGCGCGGGCCGCGGAAGCCGTCGGCGCGCGCGTTCACGGCCCGGTCACGCAGGGCGAGTTCCTGCAGCGGCTCGGCATCGAAACCCGCGCGCTGACCCTCATGCAGAAGGCGTCGCCGGAAGTCTCGGAGGACATCGCGAGCGGGCTGAAGCGCCTGACCGGCGGCGGCCGCGGCGGAATGGGGTCGCTGTTCAAGGTGGTCGGCATCTCCGATCCGGCCATTCCGGTGCTGGCGGGCATCAGCGACGAACACACCAACGAGACGACGGGAGGCGCATGATGCTGGTATCATCGGATGTGATGTCCGCGATTCCTGGCCTGCGCCACGCGTTCTTCACCCGCGAGGGCGGCGTCTCCGACGGCATCTATGCCGGGCTCAATGGCGGGCTTGGATCGAATGACGTGCCGGAGAACGTCCGCGAAAACCGCCGCCGCATGGCCGTCCATCTCGGCGTCGCGCCCGACCAGTTCCTCAGCCTGCACCAGATTCATTCGCCCGACGTCGTGGTTGCGACCGGGCCCTGGGACGGCCCCGTCAGGCCTAAGGCCGATGCGCTGGTGACCGCGACGCCGAATCTCGCGATCGGCGTTACCACGGCCGATTGCGGGCCGATCCTGTTCGTCGACCCGCATGAGCGCGTCATCGGCGCGGCGCATGCCGGCTGGAAAGGTGCGCTCACCGGCGTGCTCGAAGGCACGCTGCAGGCGATGGAGGAGCTCGGCGCAGAGCGCGGCCGGATCATTGCCGCGATCGGCCCCCTGATCCGCCAGCCGAGCTACGAGGTCGGCGCCGAGTTCGTCACGCGCTTCCTCGACGACGACGCCGAGCACGCGCGCTTCTTCCTGCCGTCGGTTCGCGACGGCCACGCGATGTTCGACCTCGCCGGCTTCATCCGGATGCGGCTGGAAAACGCCGGCGTGCTGCTGATCGACGATCTCGGCCTCGACACCTATGTCGACGAGCGCTTCTTCAGTTACCGCCGCTCGGTCCATCGCAACGAGCCGGACTATGGCCGGCACGTCCACGCCATCATGCTCGAAGGCTGAAGCTGGGCGCCATTGTGGCCGCATGTGGATTGCTTAACCCTTTCTGTACAACTGAGTGCACTCTGTCCCGATCTGTGGCAGCCGCGACCTAGACGTTAATCGATTTTAACGATATCGCTCCCGACGATGAGGGGAGCGCCGACACCACTTCGACGGATCAGCCGCGCTGCGCAGCACGCCTGCGTTGCCGTTTTGCTGATGACGTCCGCCGCAACGCTCGGCGGCTGCGCGACCAGCAGCGGTGGTCCGTCCAACGCCTATGCGATGGCGCCTGCATCCGATAGCGCCACGATCGCCTTCGAGCAGATCGACGGCCCGCCGCCGCAAATCTTCGATCGCATGGTCAGCGTGCTCGACAGCGAGTCCAAGCTGCGCAGCCTCGCCATCGTGTCGCGCGAGGCCCCTGCAGCGTATCGTGTCCGCACCTATCTCTCCGCCCAGGTCGTCAGCGGCAAGGGCGTGATCGCCTGGGTGTTCGACGTCTACGATCGCAATCAGCAGCGCGCGCTGCGGCTGTCGGGCGAAGAGCCGGTCGGACGCGGCGGCCGCGATCCGTGGAACAATGTCGACGACATGGTGCTTCGGAAAATCGCGCAGGCTGGCTTCAGCGGACTTTCGAACATGCTGAACGGCACCGCGCCGGCCGACAGCGCGCCACCGGCGGCGCCGGCCGCCCGCGGCCCCGCGGTCGCCGCGGCCGAGCCCGCATCGCCCAGATCCGACGGCACCAGCGTCGCGGCCCTCGGCTACACCGACCATTAGGCAAAGAGGCGCAATTTGCGCCGTTCTTGACCGGGAAAAACACCTGTTTGACCGGGAAAAACGCCTGCGGCGGGTTGCCATGCGCGCAGTGTCCTTGATATCACCTCGCCCGTGCAAAACTGCCGGTTCCATGGATAGCCCGATATGCTGAACAAGGTCTCCAGCGAGACGCGAGGAGAATTCACGATGTCGGCCAAGAACGGCTCCATCAAACTCGTCGCCGGCAACTCCAATCCGGCCCTCGCCGCCGGCATCGCCGCTGAACTTGGGCTGCCGCTGACGAAAGCGGTGGTCCGGCGCTTCGCCGACATGGAGATCTTCGTCGAGATCCAGGAGAACGTCCGCGGCTCCGACGTCTTCATCATTCAATCGACGTCCTATCCGGCGAACGACCTGCTGATGGAGCTCCTGATCATCACCGATGCGCTGCGCCGCGCCTCCGCGCGCCGCATCACCGCCGTGGTGCCCTATTTCGGCTATGCGCGGCAGGATCGCAAATCGAACTCGCGCACGCCGATCTCGGCCAAGCTCGTCGCCAATCTGATCACCCATGCGGGCGTCGACCGCGTCATGACGCTCGATCTGCACGCCGGCCAGATCCAGGGTTTCTTCGACATCCCCACCGATAACCTTTTTGCCTCGCCGCTGATGGTGCGCGACATCAAGGATCGCTTCGATCTCTCCAGCCTCATGGTCGTCTCGCCGGACGTCGGCGGCGTGGCGCGCGCCCGCGGCTTGGCCAAGCGCATCAACACGCCGCTCGCCATCGTCGACAAGCGCCGCGAACGTCCCGGCGAATCCGAGGTCATGAACGTGATCGGCGACGTCTCCGGCCACACCTGCATCCTGATCGACGACATCGTCGATTCCGGCGGCACCCTGGTGAACGCGGCGGATGCGCTGCTCAAATACGGCGCCAAGGACGTCTACGCCTATATCACGCATGGCGTGCTCTCCGGCGGTGCCGCGACTCGCATCACCTCGTCGCGCCTGAAGGAGCTCGTCATCACCGACTCCATCATGCCGACCGAAGCGGTCCGCAACGCGCCCAACATCCGCACGCTGGCGATCGCGCCGCTGATCGCCGAGGCGATCGGCCGCACCGCGGCGGAAGAATCGGTGTCGAGCCTGTTCGACTGACCTCGGTTGTCTGCGAACGTCGCCTCATCCTTCTCGCGCTAGAACTCGATTTGGCCACCCTCCTCTGGAGGGGGAGGGTCGATCGCACGCGAAGCGGGCGAGCGGGGTGGGGTGATCTCTCCGCAGGCTCTGGTGCAAGTGGAGAGATCACCCCACCCCGCCTCACGTCTCGCTTCGCTCGTCGTGAGGCGACCCTCCCCCTCCAGGGGAGGGTGGACAGCTTGCCCCGTACGCCGTCATTGCGAGGAGCGCAGCGACGAAGCAATCCAGGGTGCCTCAACGGAGAGATCCTGGATTGCTTCGCTGCGCTCGCAACGACGCCCGCGGTGTCTTTCATGGCAACATTGTCTGCCGACATCTGGAGATACAGCTCCGCGATCTCGCGACGCATTTTGCGTCCGAGCTTTGCTCATCGTGCCGCCCTCACGAGATGAAGGGCGCAGGGAAGGCCGGGCGCTGGCCGCGCCCGTGGCCCGCCTGCTGAAAAAAATGCAGGCGGCAGGTACCACAGGTCTGGCCGAACACACCCGGCCCTCCCTGCGCGATGGCTTTAACGGCTGCTTCGCGTTCTCCCCGGTGCACCGGCTTTTGGCCACCGTGCGCCCCATGCGCTTTAAGCGCATGACGCGGGATACCAGCATCGGGGTATCAGGACCGCGCGACTTGACCGTGCGTGCCGAGTTGTTCGTCGGCGCGAAAACGCGCTGCAACCCGACCCGCCCATCGCATTCCGCTGCCGACGTCCATGACGACCGCGATACGTCCCCTCCGACGCAACGGAACAAGCGGGACCATAATGCTGATTTGGCGAACTCGACAAGCGATTTATTTTTATCCGAAGGGCTGGACAGGATTCAGGGAGACGAGCTGATTTTGGTCGACGGGCAGCATTGGAGCCAACCAGCAGCCGACGGCGAGGATGCATTCGGCGGATTAGCGCAGCGTCATCCGCCAATCAGCCCCCCGCCTTGCACGCCCCGTCCGCTTCGGCCAACATCCCCCACGACACCAACGACAACAACAAGAACCCCGCCCGAGCCGCCTTCCCATGTTCAGCGCCATCGAACGTCCCGCAGGCCCGCCGCCGGCAGCGGGGCAGATCACCAGCGATTTGGGCCCACTCTATGTGTCACACGGCTTCATCGGCTGGCTGTTCGCGATCACCGGACCGGTCGCCATCATCCTGTCGGTCGGCGCCAATGGCGGGCTGTCGCAAGGCGAAATCGCGTCGTGGATCTTCGGCGTGTTCTTCATCAACGGCCTGATCACGCTTGCGCTGTCGTGGCGCTATCGCGAGCCGTTGGTGCTGTTCTGGACCATTCCGGGCACCGTCCTGGTCGGCCAGTCGCTGACGCATCTCAGCTTTCCGCAGGTGGTCGGTGCATTCTACGGCACCGCGCTGTTGATGCTGGTGCTCGGGCTCACCGGCTGGGTCAAGCGCGCGATGCAACTGGTGCCGATGCCGATCGTGATGGGCATGGTCGCCGGCGTATTCCTGCGCTTCGGCCTCGATCTCGTCCGCGCCGTGTTCGCCGACTTCGCCATCGCCGGGCCGATGGTCGTCGCCTGGCTCTTGCTGACCGCGCTGCCAGCGCTCGGCCGGCGCTGCCCGCCGATCATCGGCGCGCTCGTCATTGGCACGCTCGCAGCCATCCTGTTCGGCAAATACGACCAGAGCGCGTCGCTGCAAATCGCGCTGATCCGGCCCGTGATCCAGACGCCGTCCTGGTCGCTGGCGGCGATGATCGAGTTGATCGTGCCGCTCGCGGTTACCGTGCTGGTGGTGCAGAACGGCCAGGGCTTTGCGGTGCTGACCGCCGCCGGCCACACGCCCCCGGTCAATGTGGTGACCGTGGCCTGCGGCATCGGCTCGGCGCTCGCGGCTGTCGTGGGCGGCGTGTCGACCTGCCTGACCGGACCGACCAACGCCATCGTCGTCTCCGGCGGCGAGCGCAAGCGCCACTATACCGCGGCGATGGTCGTGGGCGTGCTTGCGCTCGGCTTCGGCCTGCTGGCGCCGACCTTCACCACGCTGCTGCTGATCGCACCCAAATCATTGATCACCGCGCTGGCCGGCCTCGCCATGCTGCGCGTGCTGCAGACGGCGTTCGTGACGGCGTTCAAGACGAACTTTTCTCTCGGCGCCCTGATCGCCTTCCTCGTCACCGTCGCCGACGTGCCACTGCTCAACATCGGCGCTGCGTTCTGGGGGCTCGTCGCTGGCTTTGCACTGTCGTGGCTGCTGGAGCGGGCGGATTTCACAGCCGCATCGGGCGCATAACGGATTGCCGCATCGCACCACGCGCGGTCGTCGCATCCCCAGTCGAACGGGCACCATGCTGTTGCAGCGCCGCTGGATCGCGCTACACTTCACGACCAAACAAGAAGTCTTCCGGGAGGATACCAATGACCGCGATCACGCGTCGCAACATGCTTGCGGGCACGGCAGCAGCAGGCGCGCTGGCGCTCACCGGCCAGCCGGCCTGGTCTGAGCCGCAGTGGAAGAAATATGCCGGTACCAAGCTCGAGGTGATCCTCGCCAAGGGGCCGCGCGGCGACAATCTGCAGAAGAACATCAAGGAATTCACCGCGCTGACCGGCATCGAGGTGGAATCCGAGCAGATCCCGGAGCAGCAGCAGCGACAGAAGGTCGTGATCGAGCTGTCGTCGGGCAAGCCGAGCTTCGACGTCGTCCATCTCAGCTATCACGTGCAGAAGCGGCAGTTCGAGAAGGCCGGCTGGCTCGCCGACATCACCGACTTCATGAAGGATCCGAACCTCACGGCGCCGGACCTCGTGCAGAGCGATTTCTCCGCCGCCGGCCTGACTTACGCCAGCAACGACAAGGGCCGGATGTTCTCGCTGCCATGGTCGGTGGACTACTTCATCCTCTACTACAACAAGGAGCTGTTCGCGAAGAAGGGCGTCGAAGTGCCGAAGACGCTCGACGAGATGGTCACGGCGGCGCAGAAGCTGACCGATGCCAAGGACGGCACGTTCGGCTTCGTCGGCCGCGGCCTGCGCAACGCCAACATGACGCTGTGGACGAACTTCTTCCTCAACTATGGCGGCGAGTTCCTGGACGCCAAGGGCAACATCCTGACCGACGGCCCGGAGGCCGTCGAGGCGACCAAGCTGTATCAGAAGCTGCTGACCACCTGCGCGCCTCCGGGCGTGGCCGGCTTCAACTGGATGGAGTCGATGGCCTCGTTCACGCAAGGCCGCTCGGCGATGTGGATCGACGGCGTCGGCTGGGCGCCGCCGCTGGAGGACGCCAATGCCTCGCGCGTGGTCGGCAAGGTCGGCTACACCGTGGTGCCCGCCGGACCGAAGGGACAGTACTCGGCGACCTATGGCGACGGCATCGGCATTGCGGCTGCGAGCAAGAACAAGGAAGCCGCCTGGCTGCTGTGCCAGTGGCTGGTGTCGAAGCCGCAAGGCGCCCGCCTGGTGCAAGCCGGCGGCGGCGTACCGTTCCGCAACTCGGTGCTCAACGATCCCGGAGTCCAGGGCGGCGTGAAGATGCCGAAGGAGTGGCTGCAGTCGGCGATCGACTCCGGCAAGATCTCTAAGCTCGGCCTGCCCGTGATCATCCCGGTCGCCGAATTCCGCGATCTCGTCGGTGCTGCGTTGACCGCCACGCTGTCGGGCGCCGATCCCGCGACCGAGCTGAAGAAGGCGCACGAGCAGTTCCGCCCGATCCTGGAGCGCAGCGAGAAAGCGTGAGCACGATCGTCGAACAGGCCGGCGCGGCAGCGGACGCCGCTGCGCCGGAACGCGCGTTGCGGCCGCCGTCGTACTGGCCGTTCGTGGTGCCGGCGCTGGTCACCGTGCTCGCGGTGATCATCTTTCCCTGGCTGTTCACGATCTGGATGAGCTTCCAGGAGTGGAAGGTCGGCTCACCCACGACCTTCGTCGGGCTGTCGAACTACCTGCGGCTGCCGGCAGATCCACGCTTTGTCGAGTCGGTCGGACACACGCTGTCCTACACCGCGCTGTCGGTGCTGCTGCCGCTGGTGCTCGGCACCTTCGCCGCGGTCGTCTTCCACGCCCGCTTTCCCGGGCGCGGGCTGCTGCGCGCCCTCTTCATCATGCCGATGATGGCGACGCCCGTCGCGATCGCGCTGGTGTGGACCATGATGTTCCACCCGCAGCTCGGCATCCTGAACTATCTTCTGTCGCTGGTGGGCCTGCCGCCACAGCTCTGGGTGTTTCACCCGGGCACGGTGATCCCCTCGCTGGTGCTGGTCGAGACCTGGCAGTGGACGCCGCTGGTCATGCTGATCGTGCTCGGCGGCATCGCCTCGCTGCCGACCGAACCGTATGAGAGCGCGCAGATCGACGGCGCCAGCACCTGGCAGATGTTCCGCTACATCACGCTGCCCTTGATCATGCCGTTCCTGTTCATCGCCGCGATGATCCGCGCCATCGACGCCATCAAGAGCTTCGACATCATCTTCGCGATCACCCAGGGCGGGCCGGGCTCGGCGTCGGAGACCATCAACCTCTATCTCTACAGCGTCGCCTTCGTCTATTACGACCTCGGCTATGCCTCGGCGATCGCGGTGGTGTTCTTCGCGCTGATCATCGCGCTGACTGCGCTCTTGCTGGTGCTGCGTCGGCGCGCACAGTGGAATGCGCTGGGGAGCGACGCATGAGCGCGCAGACCATCCTCGGCCGGCTCGGCCTCGCGCTCGGCGTCTTCCTCATCGTCTCCCCGGCGATCCTGTTCTTCCTCTGGATGATCTCGCTGTCGGTGAAGTTCGAGGTCGACAACGCCGCGTATCCGCCGGTGTTCTGGCCGGAGCATTTCGCCTGGAAGAACTACGGCGACGTGCTGTCGTCCAACCGCTTCTTCACCTATTTCAAGAACAGCCTGCTGGTGACCGGCGGCGCGACTTTTCTCGCCATGCTGGTCGGCGTGCCCGCCGGCTACGGCATCGCACGGATGGCCGCGCATAAATCGGCGATCGTGATCCTGATCGCGCGCATCACGCCCGGCCTGTCGTACCTCATCCCGCTGTTCCTCTTGTTTCAGTGGCTCGGCCTGCTCGGCACGCTGTGGCCGCAGATCATCATCCATCTCGTCGTCACCGTGCCGATCGTGATCTGGATCATGATCGGCTATTTCGAGACCACGCCCATCGAGCTCGAGGAAGCCGCGCGCATCGACGGCGCAACGCGCTGGCAGGTTTTCCGCCACGTGGCATTGCCGGTGGCGAAGCCCGGCCTGGCGGTCGCCTTCATCCTCGCGGTGATCTTCTCCTGGAATAATTTCGTGTTCGGCATCGTGCTGGCCGGACGCGAGACCCGCACCTTGCCGGTCGCGGTCTACAACATGATCTCGTTCGATCAGCTCTCGTGGGGGCCGCTCGCGGCGGCGGCGCTGATCGTGACCCTGCCGGTGCTGCTGCTGACCGTGTTCGCACAGCGGCAGATCGTGGCCGGCCTGACGGCGGGTGCGGTCAAGGGGGGCTGACGGGTATAATGCATACCAAAGAGAACCTGCGGCGGAATGCCGAACTTGCCTTGGTCAGGCCATAGTCTACCACTTGGTTACCTGCGTGGAACCGGGATTCGCCCCGCCCCTGAAGCGCGGCGATGGCCGCGTTGATGGCTTCATCTCGTCTCTGCGCCGGCTTCGTTCCAGCCGAATACCACTGCGCCGCACGATCGACCGCCTCCGGATTTGCGCTCCGTCCGGTCCGTCTTGCAACCTGTCACCGGCTGAACGCCCGACCGACGAAAGCTGCATGACGTCCGATCGCGACGCCTCCGCGCCAGACCGATTGACTGCCCTGTTGCAGACCGAGCTGCTCGACTCGCCGCCGGAGCCGGGCTTCGACCGCGTCACGCGCCTGACCACGCGGCTGTTGCAGGCCCCAGCGGCGATCATCGCGCTGGTCGATCGCGACCGGCAGTTCTTCAAGAGCTCGGTCGGCCTGTGCGAGCCATGGGCGTCGCTGCGCGAGACGCCGCTCAGCCACTCCTTCTGCCAGCACGTCGTGACCTCGGCGCAGCCGCTGGTGATCAGCGACGCCAACGAGCATCCGCTGGTGAAGGACAATCTCGCGGTACCGGTTCTCGGCGTGATCGCCTATCTCGGCGTCCCCCTGCGGCTGCCGAGCGGCGAGGTGATCGGCGCGCTCTGCGCCATCGATCACGAGCCACGGCCGTGGAGCGACGACGACATCGCCCAGCTCACCGAGCTCAGCGAGATCGTGATGGACGAAATCGCACTGCGCACCGAGAATGCGCGGCGGCGCACGGTCGAGCAGCACCATCGCGTGCTGGTCCACGAGCTCAATCACCGCGTCAAGAACACGCTGGCGCTGGTCGACAGCGTCATCGCGCTGAGCATCCGCGCCGATTCGGCGCTGGCCGAGTTCGGCGAGGTGCTGCGCGGCCGCATCGCGGCGCTGACGCGCAGCCACGCGCTGGCGCTGGATCGCGGCCGCGAAGCGATCGCGCTCAATGAGCTGGTGTGCGCCGAGCTGGCGCCGTTGCAGTCCGACCGGATCGCCGTCGACGGCCCCGCCCTGCAGCTCGCGCCGGGCATCGCGCTGTATCTGTCGATGGGCCTGCACGAGCTCGTCACCAATGCGGTGAAGTATGGCGCGCTGTCGAACGATGCGGGTCGCGTGACGCTGGGCTGGACCCATGCCGACGGACGGCTCAAGCTGTTCTGGCAGGAGAACGGCGGGCCGGATGTCTCCCCGCCCGCACGCAACGGCTTCGGTTCGCTGCTGTTCGAGCGCATTCTCGGCGCCGCGCTGAAGGGCGAGGTCACGCGCGACTTCGCGCCGGACGGGCTCAGGGTCTCGTTCGACCTGCCGCTCGCGCCGTGACGGAATTCAGCCGCGCTGGCCGCGACGCCGCACCTGAGTGATCTCGGCCAGAATCGACATCGCGATCTCCTCCGGCGTGATGGCGCCGAGATCGAGGCCCGCCGGTGCCTTGACCTTGTCGAGCAGCGCGGCGTCGATGCCGTCCTTGATCAGCTTGTCGCGCAGGCTGTCCATCTTGCGGCGGCTGCCGACGAAGGCGTGGTAGGCCGCATCGCAGGCGAGTGCGGCGCGCAAGGCCGCCTCGTCGCCCTTGCCTTGCGTCGACACCACGACGAAGCGGCTGCTCCCGGCCGGTTGATCCAGCGCGAAGCCATCGATCAGCACATCGGCCTCTGGTGTCGTGACGAGATCGGACGCCGGCGTCGCCAGCGTCACGTGATAGCCGAGCGGCCGCGCCTGCGCGGCGAGCGACAGCGCCACCGGGCTCGCGCCTAAGATCACCAGCGCGGGATACGGCAGCACCGGCTCGACGAAGATGTCCATCGTACCCTTGCTCGGGCACATGTTGGAAGCGAAGCGCACGCCCTCTTTCATCTCACCCGGCTTGACGCCGAGCTCGGCGAGCAGGTCGTCCGGCTGCACCGAGACCATGCGCGGGACACCGTCGGCGAGCGCCTCGCGCGCCGCCTTCAGCACCGCGCCGCGGGCGCAGCCGCCGCCGATCCAGCCCGCGACGATGCTGCCGTCGGGGCGGATGATCGCCTTGGCGCCGGCCTTCGCGGCGGTCACCGACACCGTACGGACGACGGTGGCGAGCACGAAGCTTTCGTCGGCAGCTTTCAATTGGGCGGCGAGATCGAGCAGTTCGGAGGAGGTGGTCATGGGTGCCTCCTCTGGCGCACGTTCGAGGCAGTCTGCAGCAGCACTGAAGGTCTGTTCCCTCCCCCCTCGTAGGGGAGGGTTAGGGAGGGGGGCGTCTTGCACCGAACTCGGGGTGCCCCCCTCCCCAGCCCTCCCCCACAAGGGGGGAGGGAGCCGACCGCCGATGCCGAGGCAGTCTGCGTCAACAACACTTCAGAGCGGCTCACCCTCGTCATCTCACAACCTCGCCAAATAAGGCTCGAGCGCCGCGAGCGAGCCCAGCGTATGCGCGGGCGCGTAGAGATCGACATGCGGCAGCGCCGCCTTGATGCCGCGGGCTTCCGGCGCGTAGCCGTGCCAGCCGAGCATCGGATTGAGCCAGACGATACGGCGGCAACGGCGTCGCAGTTGCGCCATCTCGCGGCCGAGCAAGGCTGGATCACCGGTGTCGTAGCCGTCGGAGACGATCATCACGCAGGTGCGCGAATGGATGACGCGCGGCGCGTGCCAGCGGTTGAAGGTCGCTAGGCTTTCGCCGATCCTGGTGCCGCCGCCGGCGCCCTGCGCCATCATCGACAGCCGATCCAGCGCCCGCGCGGCATCCCTCTCCTTCATCGCATCGGAGACGTGAACCAGCCGGGTGTGAAACAGGAACGCTTCGGCCTCGCGGAAGGCGTCGAGCACGCCGTGGATGAAACGAACAAACACCGACGTATAGGGGCTCATCGAGCCGGAGGCGTCGAGCAGCACCACCAGCCGCAGCGGCTTCGGCTTGCGGCGGCGATACACCAGCGCGATCGGCACGCCGCCATGGCTGATGTTGCGGTGGATGGTGCGGCGCAGGTCGAGCCGCTCGCCCTTGCGCCGCAACTGATCGCGGCGCGTCAGCCGTGTCCGCATCGCCTGGGCGAGCCGCGCCGCCGCCTCATGCGCCAGCGCGACCTGGTCGGGATCTGCGAGCTTGCGGAAGTCGGTATCGCTGATGGACTCCACGCGCGAGGCACCTTCGCGGACGCCCTCGCCGCCCGCCTCGCGTGGGGTTTCGTCAGAGGGAATCTGATCGGTCGGGCCGTGATGCCCCTGCCGAGCAGCATTCGCATCCTGCAGACTCTTCAGGGACGGGCTGTTCGCCGATTGCGGCGACCCTGCCGTCAGAACGCGCGAGCGCACGCGCTTGCCGAGCCAGAACGCGTCGAACAGGCCGTCGAAGCGATCCCACTCGCTCTTGCGCGCCGAAAACAGGTGCTTGAAGGCGGAGCGCAACAGGCCGGGCCTGTCGGCATAGCCTGCGGTCATCACGGCCGCCGCATCCTGCCCCTCCGACAGGCCGACCGCAAAGCCGTTGTCGCGCAGCGTCTTGAGAAATGCACTGAGGCGTCCCGCGACCAGCCGCGCCACCGCGTCCATGTCCTCATGATCAGGCGTGGCGCCGCAGCAGCTCATGCGACCTTCCCCAACAATCGCGCGGCGACCTCGCGGGTGATGTGGCAGCGGTCCTCATGCGTCTTGAGCAGACACATCAAGGTGTCATGCACGACCTCCGGCTGGTCCTCGAGGTCGCGCACATCGAGCCCGACCAGCGCGGCTGCCCAGTCCAGCGTCTCGGCCACACCCGGCACCTTGCGCAGCTCTTCTTTTCGCAGGCCCTCGACCAGGCGCGCGATCTGCAGCGCAAGCGACGCCGACGCGCCATCGATCCGCGCCAGGATGATGCGGGCCTCGCGATCGACATCGGGATAGTCCACATAGTGATAGAGGCAGCGCCGGCGCAGCGCGTCCGACAGCTCGCGGGTGCCGTTCGAGGTCAGCACCACGTGCGGGATGCTGATGGCTTTGATGGTGCCGAGCTCGGGAATCGATATCTGGAAGTCCGACAGGAGCTCCAGCAGGAACGCCTCGAATTCGTCGTCGGCGCGGTCGATCTCGTCGATCAGCAGCACCGGCGGCGTGGCGCGGCGGATCGCTGCAAGCAGTGGCCGCTCCAGCAGATACTTCTCGGAGAAGATCTGGTCCTCGATGGTATCCGGCTGGCCGCGATGCGCCTCGATCGCAAGCAGCTGGCGCTGGTAGTTCCACTCGTACAGCGCGGAGCTCTGGTCAAGACCCTCATAGCATTGCAGCCGGATCAGCTCGGTGCCGTGCACGCAGGCGAGCGCCTTGGCGACCTCGGTCTTGCCGACCCCGGCCTCGCCTTCCAGCAGCAACGGCCGCTTGAGCAGATGCATCAGCGCGATCGCAGTCGCAAGCTCGCCATCGGCGATGTAGCCGCAGGCGGAGAGCGATTGCGCGATGTGGTCGCGGGTCTTCATGTCAAGTTCGACTGCTGCGTCATCGGAGGTGAACTCCCCTCCCCCTTGTGGGGAGGGGTTGGGGGTGGGGATCTCCACGCACACTGCCCGTGGGGTACCCCCCTCCCTAGCCCTCCCCCACAAGGGGGGAGGGAACGCGCGCGCGCGGCGAACGCCAACGCCTTCAATATTACGACCCCAATACGCCCAGGTTCTTCGCCGCCTGCCAGTTGCGCCAATAGTCATGCGGCATCTGGATGTGGGTCGAGCCTAAGAACGAGAACGCGTCATTGACCGCGTTGGAGAACGCCGGCACGCCGCCGACATTGGGGCTTTCGCCGACGCCCTTGGCGCCGATCGGGTGATGCGGCGAGGGCGTCACCGTGAAGTCGGTCTCCCAATGCGGCGTCTCGACCGCGGTCGGCATGAAGAAGTCCATGAACGAGCCGGTCACGACATTGCCCTCGGAATCGTAGCGGATCTCCTGGCCCATCGCGATCGCGAAGGCTTCGGTGAGGCCGCCATGAATCTGGCCCTCGATGATCATCGGATTGATGCGGGTGCCGCAGTCATCGAGCGCATAGAAGCGCCGGACCTTGTACACGCCGGTGTCGACGTCGATGTCCATCACGCAGAGATAGGCGCCGAACGGATAGGTCATGTTGGGCGGATCGTAGTAGCTCACCGCCTCCAGCCCCGGCTCCATGCCCGGCGGCACGGAGTTGTAGGCCGCCCAGCAAATGTCCTTCATCGACATCACCTTCTCCGGTAGGCCCTTGACGCGGAAGCCGTCGATGTCCCATTCGAGATCGTCCTCGTGCACCTCGAGCTTGTAGGCCGCGATCATCTGCGCCTTGGCCTTGATCTTGCGCGCGGCCATGGCGATGGCTGCCCCTGCGACGGGCGTCGAGCGCGAGCCGTAGGTGCCGAGACCATAGGGCGCCGTGTCGGTGTTGCCCTCCTCGACCATGATGTTGTCGGCGGGAATGCCGATCTCGCTGGCGATGATCTGGGCCCAGGTGGTCTCGTGCCCCTGGCCCTGGCTCTTGGTGCCCATCCGCGCAATGCCGGCGCCGGTCGGATGCAGCCGGATCTCGCAGGAATCGAACATCGCGATGCCCAGGATGTCGCAGTTCTTCGACGGACCGGCGCCGACGATCTCGGTGAAGAAGGAGACGCCGATGCCCATGATCTCGCGGGTCTCGCCGCGCTGGAAGGCGGCGCGCTTCTCGGCCTGCTCCTTGCGCAAGGCCGCGTAGTCCACGGCCTCCATCATCTTGCGCATGGCGGTGTGGTAGTCGCCGGAGTCATATTCCCAGCCGAGCGCCGAGTGATAAGGAAACTGCTCCGGCCTGATGAAGTTCTTCAGGCGTAGCTCGGCCGGATCCATGCCGAGTTTCTGCGCCAGAATGTCCATGCCGCGCTCGATGCAATAGGCCGCCTCGGTGACGCGGAACGAGCAGCGATAGGCGACGCCGCCCGGCGCCTTGTTGGTGTAGACGCCGTCGACGACGCAATGCGCGACCGGGAAATCATAGGAGCCGGTGACGATGTTGAAGAAGCCGGCCGGCCATTTCGACGGATCGGCGCAGGCATCGAAGCCGCCATGGTCGGCCAGCACGTGGACGCGCAGGCCGGTGACCTTGCCGTCCTTGGTCGCAGCGATTTCCGTTGTCATGTGATAGTCGCGCGCAAAGGCGGTTGCGGTCAGATTCTCGATGCGGTCCTCGACCCATTTGACCGGCTTGCCGGTGACGATGGAGGCCACCGCGGCGCAGATGTAGCCAGGATAGGCGCCGACCTTGTTGCCGAAGCCGCCGCCGATATCCGGCGCGATGACGTGGATCTTCTGTTCCGGCAGTTTTGCGATCAGCGATACCACCGTGCGGATGACATGCGGCGCCTGGAAGGTGCCCCAGATCGTCAGCTCGCCCTTGATCTTGTCGAACGAGCAGACGCACTGGCAGGTCTCCAGCGGCGATGGATGGGTGCGGTGATAGGAGATCATCTCCTTGATCGTGACGTCGGCCTTCTTGAACGCGGCGTCGGTGAGCTCCTTGTCGCCGACGCTCCACTCGAAGATGTGGTTGTGGTGCTTGCGCGGGCCGTGCGCGCCCGAGGTCTTGCCGACGAGGTCCTCGCGCAGCACGGGCGCATCTGAATCCATCGCCTTGAACGGATCGACCAGCACCGGCAGCGGCTCGTACTCGACCACGACCTTGTTGACGCCGTCGTCGGCGGCATAGCGGTCGGTGGCGACGACAAAGGCGACCTCCTGGTTCTGGAACAGAACCTTGCCGTCGGCGAGCACCATCTGCACGTCACCGGCCAAGGTCGGCATCCAGGCGAGGTTGACGGTCTTCAAGGTCTCGGCGGTGATGACCGCGAGCACGCCGGGCACTTTCAGCGCCTCCTCGGTGTGGATCGCCTTCACCCGCGCATGGGCATGCGGCGAGCGCACGAAGTCGCCGTGCAGCATGCCCGGCAGCTTGACGTCATCGACGTAGTTGCCCTTGCCTTGGGTAAAGCGGATGTCCTCGACGCGCTTGCGCCGGCAGCCCATGCCTTCGAGCGCGGCTTCGCGTTGTTCCCGCGTGGGAGTCATGTCGTTCATTCCGCGGCCTCCTGGAATTCAACGCCGTTGATCTTGGCGGCGGCGTATTGGATCGCCTTGACGATGTTCTGATAGCCGGTGCAGCGGCAGATGTTGCCGGAGATGCCGGCGCGGATCTCAGCTTCCGTCGGCGACGGATTTTCCTGCAGCAGCCGGTGCGCGCGAAGAATCATGCCGGGCGTGCAAAAGCCGCATTGCAGGCCGTGCATCATGCGGAAGCCTTCCTGCAGCGGCGACAGCGTGCCGTCGGCGTTGGCCATGCCCTCGATCGTGGTGATCTCGCAGCCATTGGCCTGCACCGCGAGCATGGTGCAGCTCTTCACGCTCATGCCGTCGATGTCGATGGTGCAGGCGCCGCAATGGCTGGTCTCGCAGCCGATATGGGTGCCGGTGAGCTGCGCCTGCTCGCGCAGGAAATGAACCAGCAGCGTGCGCGGCTCGGCGAGGCCTTCGACCTCGCTGCCGTTCACCTTCATCGTGATATGGGTTTTGGGCATTCGTTGCTCCCTGGGAAATCGCAAAGCTTGGGCACCACTTGAGCCGCAGTGTCAGTGCGCTCCCCTCCCCCTTGCGGGGAGGGGTCGGGGGTAGGGGTCCTCAGCGGCAGTGTCGCTTAGGGCTCCCCCCTCCCCGGCCCTCCCCCACATGGGGGGAGGAGAAGAGAGAGTTCGCCGAGTGGCGATGTGCGTTCAGGTTGCCCGCCTCGCAGCGCGCTGCAGCGCGCGCATCACCATGATGCCGCCGACATGCGTGCGGTACTCGGCAGGTCCCCGCGCGTCGGAGGCCGGCTGCATGATCGCGCGCGCGGCGCTCGCCGCCGCCTTCAGCGCGGCATCGTCGAGCGTGGTGCCGATCACTGCAGTCGCCGCGTCGGTCGCCAGCAACGGCGTCTCGTGCAGATTGGTCAGTGCGATCACGCACGTCGCCACCTTGCCGCCCGCCATCGTCAGCACCACGGCGGCTGCGGCCGTCGCATAGTCGCCGACCTTGCGCTTCAGCTTCTCATAGGCGTAGCCGTGCCCCGCAGCCGGAAGCGGAATGCTGATGCCAGTCAGGATCTCGCCGGGCTCGAGCGCGGTGAAATAAGCGCCCTGGTAGAACTCGCGCGCCGCGATCTCGCGAACGCCGTTCGGCCCTTCGAGCCGATAGGAGGCGTCCAGCGCCAGCATCAAGGCCGGCATGTCGTTGCCGGGGTCGCCATTGGCGACATTGCCGCCGAGCGTGCCGCGGTAGCGCACCTGCGGATCGGCGATCAAGAGCGCGGTCTCGTGCAGGATCGGCAGCGCCTCACCGATGTCGGCAGACGCCAGCAGCTCGGCCTGCGTGGTCATCGCGCCGATGACGATGCGGTCGCCATCGCGGCGGATGCCCTTGAGCCCGGCGATGCCGTGCAGATCGATCAGATGCGCCGGGGTCGCCAGTCGCAGCTTCATCATCGGCAGCAGGCTGTGGCCGCCGGCGAGCGGTCGCGCGTCATCACCGAGGTCGGCGAGCAGCTTGATCGCATCGCTGACGCTCGCCGGCAGGTGATAGTCGAACGGGCCAGGAATCATGACGTTTCCTCTCCTGTGCTGGCCTGCTTTATCGGCAAGGCCGTCGCGTTGTTGCGGCGGGCGTTCGTGCTGCGAGAGCGAAGTGCGAACGCGGACGCATCGCGGATTGGCGCGGAGCGTCGATCGGGATCGCTGGCCGCGCAACGAAGCCAGCACGGAGAGCGGCGAAATCGCACGAAATGCGGCTGGTCGCGCACGAATTGCGTCAGCGAGGGCGACCCAATCGCGCGAGTGACGGCGTGAGCGGCCGAGCAAGACGCGCGCGCGGTGTTGCATGCGTTGGGGAGAATGGCGGCGCTCTGTTGCAGCAGCGAAACGAACGCTGAACTCAGGCCGGCCGCCGCAGCCCGAGCCGCGCCTTGACCTCGGCGACCTTGGCGCGGCTCACCGGCACGCGCGGCTTCGAGGGGCCATCGAGCTCGATGATCGCGCCCTCGCCTTCCCGACCGACGTAGATCACATGCTCGATCGCGACGATGTGACTGCGGTGCACGCGGATGAAGCGGCCGGGATCGAGCTGCGCCTCAGCCTCGGAGATCGACCATGGGCACATCCGCTCGCGGGTGCCGTCGTGAATCCGTGTGTAGTGTGCATCGGCGCGCACGCTGCGCACGTCCCCGGCATCGATGAAATGGGTGCCGTTGGCGCCCTCCAGCGGCAATCGCGCCGCAGTCGCGCGCGGCGGCTGGCCGATGCCCCCCAACGGCGCCGCCGTCGCCCGGCTCGGAGCGGCGACCTCGACAACCGGCTCGGCCGCCGTCGCGGCCGGCTCCGGGGCCAATTGCGGCGCAGCCTCGGCAACGGCCGGCATCGGCTGCGATTGACGGCGCGGGTCCGGCACCAGCGACAGCAAAAATCCGGCGACGATGACAAAGCACAGCACGGCGACGACGATCGCGAGCGCTTGCGGCGACGCAGCAAGTCCCGGTGCGGCGTGATGGTGTCCCTCGCCGATCGGCACGACATGCATTCCCAGCATCGCCGTGTAATGCATGCCGGACACGGCGATGCCGAACGCAACCGCGCTGATGGCGAGCCGTAGCCCGTCCTGCCGCGCCAGGAAGATGCGCAGGCCGCCATAGGCGGCGACAATCGCAATCGCCACCGACAGCGCCACCAGCGCCGGATCATGCGTCAGCCCGAATGAGCCGGACAGGCCGTGCATGCCGACATAATGCATGCTGGCGATGCCGGCGCCGAGCAGCAGCGCGGAAGGGACGACGCGCCGGGGCGAGGGATCGCCGATGCTGACGAAGAACAGCGAGATGCCGATCACGAGCGCGCAGATCAGGAACGAGATGATGGTCGGCAGCACCAGATAGACGGCATCGGCCGGCAGTGGCGCCGCCATCATGCCCACGAAGTGCATGGTCCAGATGCCTACGGCCAGAATGCCGGCGGCGCCGGACAGCAGCACGCGCGCATTCTCTCCCGGACCGCTGCGGATGCGCGCGGTGAGACTGAAACCGGTATAGCCACCCAGGCTCGCGATCACGACCGAGAGCGCGACGAGATAAGGATCGTATCCTTCGATCATCCTTGTCGGCCGCCCGTCGCCACGGGCAAGCCTCCTCCCAGGAGAGATTTTACAGGGGTGGCGAGGAAATTGACAACACAAGGCGGGGAGCGTGAGGGGACGTGGTGTCGCTGAGGGTGGGGCGGACGACACGATGACTGATCGGCGCGGAGCAAGAGGCTGAATTCGAGCTCGAGCCGCGAGACGGTGAGCCCCCCTCCCCCTCGCGGGGAGGGGTCGGGGGTGGGGGGTCCACGAGTCGTGCTCTCGATGATGATCACTCGTATTCGAGAGGATGACGGCGATGACACACGCCATCGCATTCGTCTTGTTCGGTAAAACAGAAGATGCACATGACGAAGTTCGGCGCCCGGAGACCCCCACCCCCAACCCCTCCCCGCAAGGGGGAGGGGAGTTCACTGCCGTTGCCGTGAGATCTCGATCCCGGCGTTTCGATAGCGGGTGCGTGGCTAGCCTGAAGCCAGCCACACGACATCACCGCCTCAGATGATCCCCGCGGCCACCTGCCCCCGCAACCGCTCCAGGCTCAGCAGCGTCTCGGCGCAGGCGGTCGCCACCTCGATGCCCTTGGTCGCAAAATGCTTGCGGAAGAACTCGAAATGCGCCTGCGTCTCGTGGAATTGCTGCGGCGTCAGCACCGCGGAGAACACCGGCACCTCGGTGCGCAATTGCACGTCCATCAGCGCCTTGATGACGGTGTCGGCGACGAACTCGTGGCGGTAGATGCCGCCATCGACGACGAGGCCGGCCGCGACGATGGCGGTGTAGCGCCGCGTCTTGGCCAGGAGCTGCGCATGTAGCGGAATCTCGAACGAGCCTGGCACCTCGAAGATGTCGACACGATCGCGCGGGATGTGGCGCGCCTCGATCTCGTCGAGGAAGGCGAGACGGCATTCGGCGACGACGTCGCGATGCCAGGCTGACTGCACGAAGGCGACGCGCTGCGGCTTGCTGAAGCGCGGATGCGACGGCGCCGGTGGCGACTCGTCGGGCGGTGACGCGACCGGCGTATCCGCCGGCGGCGACGTTCCTACGGTGATGGTGTCGGTGGGCGTATCAGTAGGCGCGTCTTGCAACATCTGATTCATGGTTGTCCTCGTCAGAGACCAGAATCAGGGCACACGGAACAACGACGCCCCACGCTGGATTGCGCGGGGTGCCGGGACCCGTTCTCTTTCATCCGGACTGTGACCGTCGGCTTCGGAGTCGCACCGAATCTGCTGACCCTTCTCTGCGCGACGCGTTCCGGAGAACAGAATTCTCCAGACCCTGCCTTGCCGAGAAGGCGCTCGCGGGCTCGCGCGCTCGACCGAGAAACGCTTACCGCCGGTGGGGAATTTCGCCCCGCCCTGAGAACATCGGCCGCCCGGATGGACGGCCTGAACGAACTATGCAGGCGGTCGGCGGCTGCGGCAAGGCCTCACGCCCGCGGTCCACGACGGGCGGCCATGCAACCGCTCGCGGCCGTTCCCGCGGCCAAATCGGCTCGGACGGGGCGGTTGCGGCGAATCCGATTCCGTTTTGTTCTCATTCGGCCATGATTCCACAGGCCGGACAGGAGTTGTGGACGAAGCGGTGTTTGGCTGTGGACGGACTCGCCCCCCCGTTGCGCAGATTCCGCAAATCACATCAGTTTGTCCTCGCACGCCCGGGGTACCTCCGGGACTGCAAGCCGGGTCTCGAAGCGCCGAGAGGGCGTGGGCCGGGTCGCCGCGTATGTACCAACGAGATCAAGAAGACGAGGTCGAGACGGCATGTCCCTGCTCGAAAGCACTATCGATTCCACCGACCACCCGCTGAGCGTGGTCGAGACCATTGCGGCCGACAACAATTGGATGTTCGAGCGCTCCGGCGAGGACGAGATCACGATTGCCTCCAAGGGGCAGTGGACCGACTATCAGCTCTCTTTCACCTGGATGGCGGAGATCGAGGCGCTGCATCTGGCCTGCGCCTTCGACATGAAGATCCCCGAGGCGCGCCGCGCCGAGGTGCAGCGGCTGATCGCCGCGATCAACGAGCAGCTCTGGCTCGGCCATTTCGACATCTGGACCCACACCGGCATGGTGATGCACCGCCAGGCCCTGGTGCTGCCCGGCGGGATCACCGCGTCGGGACTGCAATGCGAGAGCATGCTGGCCGGCGCCATCCACGCCTGCGAGCGCTATTTCCCGGCCTTCCAGTTCGTGGTCTGGGCCGGCAAGTCGACCCAGGAGGCCATGGCGGCCGCGCTGTTCGATACCGACGGCGAGGCGTAAGCCGCCGCCGCTTCCTCACACGCGCTGTCGTCCCTGCGCACGCAGGGACCCATACCGCGTGATGTCCGTCTGGCGCGCGACGCTTGTCGCTCTGCCCCTGCTCCACTAGAACCGCCGGTGGTTATGGGTCCCTGCTTTCGCAGGGACGACAGCGGAGTGCGTCGTGACATCAGCGGACAACAACCTGCTTCATCAGCTCACCGGCACCATCGTGCTGGCCGGCGCCGGCAAGATGGGCGGCGCGATGCTGACCGGGTGGCTGGCCGGCGGGCTCGATCCCGCGCGCGTGGTGGTGATCGAGCCGATGCCATCGGCGGAGATCACGGCGCTGGTGGCCAGGGGCGTCCGCCTCAATCCGACGGCGGCTGCGCCGGCCGAGGTCGTCATCGTCGCCGTCAAGCCGCAGATGTTCCCGGACGCCGGCCCCGCCTTGAAGCCGTGGGTCGGCGACGCGACGCTGGTGCTGTCGATCATGGCGGGGACGACGATCGCCGGCCTGCACCAAACGATCGGCGGCGCGGTGGTGCGCGCGATGCCGAACACGCCCGCCGCGATCGGCCGCGGCATCACCGTGGCGGTGCCCGCCGCCAACGTCAGCGCCGCGCAACGGGCGCTGACCGACGCGCTGCTGCGCGCCACCGGCGCGGTGGAATGGGTCGACGAGGAGGCGCTGATGGACGCGGTGACCGCGGTGTCCGGCTCGGGTCCCGCCTATGTGTTCCTGCTCGCCGAGGAGCTCGCCCGCGCCGGCGTCGCCGCCGGCCTGCCCGAGTCGCTGGCGACAAAGCTCGCGCGCCACACCGTGTCGGGCGCCGGCGAATTGCTGCGCCAATCGGACCTGCCGTCCGCCACGCTGCGCCAGAACGTCACCTCGCCGGGCGGCACCACAGCCGCCGCGCTGTCGGTGCTGATGGGAGCCGACGGCTTCCAGCCGCTGCTGACCAGGGCGGTCGCCGCGGCCACGGCGCGCTCGAAAGAGCTCGCGAAGTAGACAACAACGAGCTGACAGCTCAGCGCGACGGCGTCGGCGGCCCGCCATGCTGCTGGCGCCATTGCAGGAACTGGCGGAACAGGGAGCTGCGCTCAGCCGGATCGTTGGACAGCTGTCCCCCGCTCTGGCGCACGAAGCTCTCGAACTGGGTCTGGCGCACGTCGGCAACCTGCGGCCGCGGCACCATGTTGCGCGCCAGCAGCCACTCGTCCGCCGCCTTGAAGCGCTTCCAGTTCGGAATGGCGGCGACGATGCTCGACTCCCGCCATTTGGGATGCCGGGGCGGCTTCATGAACTCGTCGTAGTTGGCGAAGAACGCCTCGACGAAGCGCGCCACCTTGCGATAGCGCTCGGTATTCTCCGGCCAATTGTAGCTGACGAGCAGCATGCCGATCGCCACCGTCTCGATCGTCTCGCCGGGGTTGAGCAGGTTCGGATATTCCTCGGAGGACAATGTCGTGGGCAGATAGAGGTCCTGCAGCCGGCGGTCGTAGGGGATCGTCACGAGGTGCAGCGCGCGGTTGTCGTTCCTGATGCTGCGGGCGAGCTGGAACACCTTGCCGGTGGAGACGATGTAGGCGTCGGCGTCGCCATCGATCAGCTTCTGGATCGATTTGGCATCATCGGTCGCGTAGTCGAACGACGCCGTCAGGCCGAGCCGGTTGAAGATCACGCGCGCGGAATAGAAGCCGACATCGGTCGGCGCGATGATGCGCTTGCCGTTGAGGTCGAAGATCGAGCGGATCGAGGAGCGCGCGATGACATGGATCTCGTTGTGATAGAGCCGCGCGATGTAGCGGAGCTGCGAGGTGATGTCGGGGATGCCGTATTGCAGGCGGTAGAATTCGGGCACGTCGGCTGCGACCGCGCCCATGTCGATGCTCTTCAGAAACAGAATGTCGGAGACGTTGCGCACCGGTCCCTTGCCGAGCACCGGCAGCACGCGGACGTTGGTCTGATCATCGAGCACGCGCGCCATGTCCGAGCCGAACACGGAGGTGGCGCCGCCGGCCGGCGCGGTGATGATGGTGACGGTGCCGTCGTTGACGTCGGTCGGGTTGGGCAGCCGCCATACGTCCGGCCCGCTGCCGGGCGCGGGCGACAGCGACGCCGGCAGGCCGGCGGGACGTGGCGGCGCGGGGATCACGGGCGCGCCGTTCGGCCGGGCGGCCGGGGCGACAGGCACGATGATGGAGCGGGTCGCTGCCGGGCGCGGCGGCTGCGGCGGTTGTTGTTGCAGCTGCGGCCACGCCTGCGCCGATGCCTGACTCAGCATGAGTCCGGCTGCGAGCGCGGCAAGCACGACTTGCGAAGCTGCCTTCGTGACGATGGACATAGCGCAACGGCCTCCTGCACCATCGCGATGCCGCCGCAGCGTTCTCGACCAGTCCGGAGCATTCACCTCGAGGCCTGCCTGCGTCAGGCATGCGACGGGCGACCGCGGCCTCGGCTGAGACCTCGCGACAACCAACCTCGCGATGCGGAGCACGCACGAGGCCAAATGGCCACGATCGGCTCCGATCGAGTTCCACAGTTGGGTGAGGTGATTCGATGAATTTGCGGCGGGCGCCGGGATTTTGTATGACGACGTGCATATAAACCGGATATTGGACTCCGGCTGTGGCTCCGATGCAACGCCTCTTGTTTCAGGCCGCCAGCCGGTGTTGCCGTCGTGCCAGGATCAGCAGCGTCACGACGATGGCTAGGTTCAGGCCATTCCACGCGATGCCGTTGGCGAAGGCCGCCGAATAGGACCCCGTGGCGTCGAAGATGACGCCCGAGACCCAGCCGCCGAACGACATGCCGAACACCGAGGCGAAGATGATGATGCCGACCCGGGTGGCGGCCTCGCGTGCCGGCATCGCCTCACGCACGATGATCGCATAGCTCGGCACGATGCCGACCTGGAACAGGCCGAACATGCCCGAGATCAAATAGAGCGACGTCAAGCCATCGAAGAACAGATAGAACAGAAGCGCAAAACCCTGCGCCAGCGAGCCGATCAGCAACGTCCGCATGCCGCCGACACGGTCGGCGAGAAAGCCGGAGCCGATCCGGCTGACGATGCCGAGCGCCATCATCAAGGACAGCATCTGCGCGCCGACAGCGACGCCATAGCCGAGGTCGCCGCAATAGGCGACGATGTGCACCTGCGGCATCGCCATCGCCACGCAGCAGGCGATCGCGGCGATGCTGAGCAGCACGGTCAGCGCGTTGGTGGAGATCGGCAGCTCCAGTTGCGGCGGCGCCGCGCCGGCATGGTCCTGCGCGCCGGCACCGTCCATGCGCGCGCGCAGCACCAGGAGCAGCGCGCTCATCGTCACCGCGCAGAAGACACCGAGCGCGACATGGCTGGCGCGCCAGCCGATCTGCTGCACGCCCCAGTTCACCAGCGGCGGCCACACCGTGCCGGCGACGTAGTTGCCCGAGGCGACGATGGTGACGGCGAGGCCGCGATAGCGCACGAACCAGTGCGATGCCTCCACCATCAGCGGCGCGAAGGTGACGGACGAACCGATCCCGATCAGGAAATACACCGCCTGAAACTGCCACAGCGTCACCGACGCGCCGGCGAGCAGATAGGCGGCCGCGGTGCAGGTGATGCTGAGGGCCATCGCGGTGACGATGCCGAAGCGGTCGGTGATGCGGCCGACGACGACGCCGCCGAGGCCGAAGCCGAACATCGTCAGCGTATAGGCCAGCGACACCGCGCCGCGGCTGGCGGCGAACTCGGCCTGCACGACCGGCAGAACGACGACGACGGTCCACATCCCCGCGCCGCCGATGGAACCGATGACGAGCGCAAGCGCCAGCCGCGCCCAGGCCTGGCGCGAGTCCGGAATGAAGTGAGGCGCTTCCTCGAATCTTGTATTGGGTCCGTGCACGATGTCCGCAACTTCGTTGCCGCACCGCATCAGGTCAAGCCACATTGCTGCGGCATTGGGCATGCAGAAGCAGCGCAACAGGAGGGATCTGCACGATCACGGTCCGGCCCTCTTGGCGGCGCCGCGCTTTATCATTAGGTTGCGCGGCGGATCGGAGTGATTTGGGCGCGCATGTCGTTGGGATTGACACGGAAGATGCTGATGGTGGCGGGACGGCTGCTCGTCCTCGCTTACCTCGTCTGCGTGCTCAGCCCGGGCGTGGCGCTCGCGCTGGGCGATGGGGCGGCGCCCTGCTTCGACGAGACCGTCGTTGCCGTTGCGGCCACTCATCATGACGCGGCTCATCACGAGATGATCTTGGCGGCGATGCCGCAGGTAGAGACCGCGCACGCCCATCATCATGATCACCCTGTTGCAGACGCTGGGATGCAGGCGCCAGCTCCCGCGCCGTCGCACCACGATCACAGCAAGATGCCGGGCCCCTGTTGCGCCATGATGTGCGCCGTGGGCCTCGCTGCCGCGCTGCCGGCGGTCACCCTTCCCGCTTCGTTCGCCGCCACCAGCGTGACCCCGCGCGACGAAGGCCTGCCCGGTCGCACGCCGCCGCGCCTGTATCGGCCCCCCATCGTCCTGGTCTGAGCGAACGACGCCGGCTTCACGCGCATGTCGCGCGCGGCCGCTCGCGATTCATCGACAGACCAAGGATACCTCATGTTGTCGCAATACATGGCGACGCCCGCTGCCGCATCTCCGGCGCGGCGCAGCCTGCCATTCTCCGTTGCCGCTTGCGCATTGACGCTGCTTGCCGCGGCGAGCCTCGGCGCCTGCCAGCCGCGCACGATCGCATTGGCCGGGGCTGATCCGGCCGATCCGGCGGCGAACGTTGCGCCCGTGCGCATGTCGGGGATCGTCGGGCCCTACACGCCGCTGCGCCCGGTCGCGCCGGCCGCCTGGGGCCAGCGCACCGACCCCGGCGCACCGCGCCCTGAGCCGAGCCGCTAAGGAGCGCCAGATGCAGGGGATCATCAGGCTCGCGGCGCTCGCTGCAGCACTTGCGCTCGCAGGCTGTGCCTCGTTTTCGCCGGACGGCGGCATGAGCGCCGTCGCGGACATCACCGGCCACACCACCGGCAAGGAGGTCGCCTCCGTGAGAGGCAATGACGACGCCGAACGCGTCCACGCTGCGACGCGCCGCCTGCTCGCCCGGCCCTTGTCGGCCGATGCCGCCGTGCAGGTCGCGCTGTTCAACAACAAGGGCCTGCAGGCGGCCTACAACGCGCTCGCGCTCAGCGAGGCGGACATGGTCGAGGCCAGCCTGCCGCCGAACCCGACCTTCTCCCTGATGCGCATCAGCGGCGACGGCGCGCTGGAGGCCGAGCGCCAGGTCGCCGGCGACATCCTGGCGCTCGCCACCTTGCCGCTGCGCTCGGAGATCGCGCGCGAGCGGTTTCGCCAGGCCCAGTTGAAGGCCGCGCTGGCGACGCTGCGGCTCGCCGCGGAGGTGCGCCGCGCGCATGTGCGCGTCGTCGCCGCCACCGAGCTGGTGGCCCTGCTGGTCGAGGCGCAATCGGCCGCGGAGGCGACCGCGAAGCTCGCCTCGAAGCTCGGCGAGACCGGCGCGCTCAACCGGCTCGACCAGGCGCGCGAGCAGGTGTTCTATGCCGAGACCACGGCCGAGCTCGCCACCGCCCGCCGTGCCGCAGGAAGCGCCCGCGAGCGGCTGATCCGGCTGATGGGCCTGTGGGGCGACGATCTGAATTTCCGCCTGCCCGACCGGCTGCCGGCACTGCCGCGCCGCCCGCTGAGCCAGCCCTTCGTCGAGGCCGATGCCGTCGGCCATCGCATCGATCTGCAGATCGCCCGCCTCGAGCTCACGGCGCTCGCCACATCGCTGCAGCTCAGCGAGGCGACGCGCTTCGTCACCCTGCTCGATCTCGCCGGCCTCGATCGCAAGACCGTCGAGCCCGACGGCCGCGTCATCCGCGAACGCGGTTACGACGTGCAGTTCCAGATCCCGATCTTCGACGGCGGCGAGGTCCGCGTGCGGCAGGCCGCCGAGACCTACAACATCGCCTTCAACCGCCTCACCGAGCGCGCCGTCACCGTCCGCTCCGAGGCGCGCGACGCCTATCGCAGCTACCGCGCGGCCTTCGACATCGCCGGCCACTACGCCCGCGAGGTGCTGCCGCTGCGCCGGATCATCAGCGAGGAGATGCAGCTGCGCTATTCCAGCATGCAGGTCGACATCTTCGCGCTGCTGCTCGAGGCGCGGCAGCGCCTGGCGTCACGCCGGGCCGCGATCGACGCCGTCAGAGACTTCTTCCTCGCCGAGGCCGAGCTGTCGGCTGCGGTCAATGGCGGAGTCGCGAGCAGCGAGGACAGCGCACAGCAGACCGCGAGCGCGCTCGCGCCCGGCAACGACTGACAGGAGGGCACGCATGTTTTCACGCCGCACACTGCTCGGCTCCGCGGCGCTGGCCGGCGCCTCCGCCGTCTCCGGCCGGGTGCAGGCCGCCGCCATTCCCGAAGCGCCGGTGATGGACAAGGCGGTGATGCAGCCCCCGCTGCATCCCAGCGCCGGGCCGGACTATCAGCCCGTGGTCACGCTCAACGGCTGGTCGCTGCCGTTCCGCATGAACGGCGACTGGAAGGAATTCCATCTCGTCGCCGAGCCGGTCACCCGCGAGTTCGCGCCCGGCATGACCACGCATCTGTGGGGCTATAACGGCCAGTCGCCGGGCCCGACCATCGAGGCGGTCGAGGGCGACAAGGTCAGGATCTTCGTCACCAACAGGCTGCCGGAATACACCACCGTCCACTGGCACGGCGTCATCCTGCCCTGCGGCATGGACGGCGTCGGCGGCCTGACGCAGCCGCACATCAAGCCGGGCAAGACCTTCGTCTACGAGTTCGAGATGAGGCACGCCGGCACCTTCATGTATCACCCGCACGCCGACGAGATGGTGCAGATGGCGATGGGCATGATGGGCATGATCGTCGTGCATCCGCGCGGGCCGCAGCCGCCGCCGGTCGACCGCGACTTCGTGTTCGTGATGTCGACCTATCGCATCGAGCCCGGCAGCTACCTGCCGAAGGTCACCGAGATGACCGACTTCAACATGTGGACCTGGAACGCGCGGGTGTTTCCCGGCATCGATCCCCTGCCGGTGCGGCTCGGCGATCGCGTCCGCATCCGCATCGGCAATCTCACCATGACCAACCATCCGATCCACCTCCACGGCCACAAGTTCAAGGTGATCGGCACCGATGGCGGCTGGCTTCCCGAAACGGCGCAATTGCCGGAGACCACGACCGACGTGCCGGTCGGCGCGGTGCGCGTGCTCGACTTCACCGCCGACAATCCCGGCGACTGGGCATTCCACTGCCACAAGTCGCATCATACGATGAATGCGATGGGCCACGACATGCGCAACCTGATCGGCGTGCCGCGCAAGGAGCTGGCCGCCGCCGTCGGCAAGCTCGCGCCCGACGGCATGGTGATGGGCAACACCGGCATGGCGATGGGCAGCATGGAGATGCCGGCGCCCGACAATACGCTGCCGATGATGACCGGCAGCGGCCAGTTCGGCCCGATCGAGATGGGCGGCATGTTCACGACCGTGAAGGTGCGCGAGGGCCTCGCCCGCGACGACTACCGCGATCCCGGCCCTTATCAGTTCCCGCAGGGCAGCGTGGCCTATGAGGTCGCAAGCGCACCGGAGCCGGTGCGGCGAAGCGACGGCCCACCGACGCAGGTCCGCCCCCAGCGCTGAATTCACCAAGCACCGCATCAACCGACGACCACCATCAGGAGATCTCCATGAAGACTGCATTCGCGATCAGCGCAATGGCGGCGGCCGCTCTGATCGTCGCACCGGCCCGTGGCCATGAGCAGCACGGATCGCGCGGCTATTCCGCCGGCGAGCCGGGCGATCCCAAACAGCCGTCGCGCACCATCGAGGTGCTCCTCAGCGAGATGGAGTTCACGCCGGCGCGCATCGAGGTCAAGCGCGGCGAGCAGATCCGCTTCGTGCTGCGCAACGCCGGCAAGGAGGATCACGAGTTCCTGCTCGCCACCAAGGCCGAGAACCTGAAGCACGCCGCGGTCATGAAGAAGCACCCGCATATGGAGCACGACGAGCCGAACGGCACCCGGCTCGCGCCGAACAAGACCGCCGAGCTGCTGTGGCGGTTCACCAAGCCCGGCACGTTCGAATATTCCTGCCTGATCCCAGATCATCGCGAGTTCGGCATGACCGGCCACGTTGCCGTGAAGTGACGGATGAAGCCGTCTTGACAACGCGTAGGGCGGATCAGCGCAGCGTCATCCGCCCTACGCCTCGCTATGAGTTCACCAGTAGAAGGAAACACATCATGAAGACGTTCTCTCAGCTCACGACCGCCGCCGCGTTGGTTCTCGCTCTCGCGACCCCTGCCCTCGCCGCCGAGGCGATCAGCGGCGACGTCAAGAAGGTCGATGAGGCCAACGCCAAGATCACGCTCCACCACGGCCCGGCCAAGAGTCTTGGCATGGACGAGGCCATGACCATGGTCTACCGCGTCAAGGACGCCGCGCTGCTGAAAGGCCTCAAGGCCGGCGACAAGGTGAAGTTCGAGGCGGTCGAGGACGCCTCCGGCTACACGGTGACGAAGATCGAGAAGGGCAAGTAGCAACGGGCATCCGGCTGCTTTGCCCAACCGCTACAGCCTCGCCCGGGCGAATATCGCCGTGATCCAGTCGAGGAACACGCGCAGCCGCAGCGTCATCTGCCGGTTCTGCGGATACAGCGCGTGCAGCGGCGTCGGTGATGGCGGCGTGTCGGCGAGGATCTCGACCAGGCTGCCATCCACCAGATCCGGCGCGAAGCGATAGCGCGGCGCCTGCACCAGGCCGAGGCCGAGCCGGGCGAGGTCCATCATCGTGTCGGAATTGTTGACCGTGACGCGGCTCGGCAGAACCAGATGGCGCAGCGTGCCGCCGCAGGTGAATTCGAGCGGCAGCACCTCGCCGGTACGCGACGAGATGAAGCCGACCATGCGGTGGCCGTCGAGATCATCAGGTCCAGCCGGCGTTCCGTGCTCGCGCAGATAGGCCGGGCTGGCGACGGTGATCTCCTCGATCGTGCCGAGTCGGCTCTGGATCATGCCGCTCGCCTCCGGCTCGCCGGAGCGGATCACGCAATCGACACCCTCACGCACGAGATCGACCAGGCGGTCGCCCTGGCCGATGCGCAGATCGAGCTGCGGATGCGCGGCGAGAAACGCGGGCAGATGCGGCAGCACGAACGTCCTCGTCAGCAGCGGGTGCGCGTCGATGCGCAGCAGGCCACGCGGGCGCGAGTCGCGCAGTGCAGTCTCGGCCTCCTCGATGTCGGCGAGGATGCCGACGCAGCGCCGGTAGTACTCCTCGCCATCCAATGTCGGGGTGACGTGGCGCGTGGTGCGCTCGATCAGCCGGATGCCGAGCCGCGCCTCGAGCTCCTTCAGCACCTCGCTCGCCGTCGAGCGCGGCAGGCCGAGATCGGCGGCAGCGGCGGTGAAGCTGCGGCGCTCGACGACGCGAATGAACAGACGCATGGCATCCAGGCGATCCATAGCGATTGTTCGCCCAGGCCGACATCTGATGTCAAGCCAAGGCCGATTATACGGACGAGGCGATCAGCTATGTCCGCTCGCATTGAAAAGAGGGAGACTGACCATGCCCAATTCTTCATCCCAGGTCGCGATCATCACCGGCGGCTCGCGCGGGATCGGCGCGGCCATCGCCGAACGCCTCGCCGCTGATGGCGTCGCGGTCGTCATCAACTATGCCCGGGCCGAGCAGGCCGCGGCGCACATGGTGCAACAGATCGAGGCGACCGGCGGCCGCGCGCGCGCCGTGCAGGCCGACGTTGCCGATCCCGCCAGCGCGGCGGCGCTGTTTGATGCCGCCGAGCAGGCCTTCGGCGGCGTCGACATCCTGGTCAATAATGCCGGCACGATGGCGCTCGGCGCCTTCGCGGAGCTGAGCGACGCAGATGTCGCGCGCCAATTCGAGGTGAATGTCGCGGGCGTGTTCCGAACCCTGCGCGAAGCGGCGCGGCGGCTCCGCGACGGCGGCCGCATCGTCAATTTCTCGTCCAGCGTGGTCGGGCTGTATCAGCCGCGCTACGGCGCCTACGCCGCCGCGAAGGCCGCGGTGGAAGCCATGACGCATGTGCTCGCCAAGGAGCTGGCGCGGCGGAGCATCACGGTCAACGCGGTGGCGCCCGGCCCCACCGAGACCGAGATGTTCCTCAACGGCAAGACCGACGAGCAGCTGCGCGCGATGGCCGCAGCGAACCCGTTCGGCCGGTTCGGACAGCCGCGCGAGATTGCCGATGTCGTGGCCTTCCTGACGAGCCCGGAGGCCGGCTGGGTCAACGGCCAGGTTGTGCGCGTCAATGGCGGCGTGATCTGACGCCGCGCTGCTGTCACCCGCCGGCCGATGCCGGCCCAACACCAAAGGAGTTCCCATGCCGTTCGCCAACATCAAGGTGCCGCAGGCCGCGCTGACCAAGGCGCAGAAGGAGGAGATCGTGCATCGCGTGACCGCGATGTTCGTCGACTATTTCAGCGAGGCCGCGCGACCGCACACGATGGTGCTGATCGAAGAGGTGCCCGACGGCGGCTACGGCCGCGCCGACGAGGTGTTCGTGATCCCGCAAGCCTATCGCGCGACGACGTGAGCCGCGGGCCGCGGCCGCTCGCGCAACGGTCGCCGAACGGGCAGGCATGGGCGGATGAGCAGCAGTATCATCCGCCCTCCCCCGCGAATGCATCGGAAGCGCACGTCGACGGAATGCGCACCGATCTGTCGGCCGCTTATGGCTGCGCCGATGTTCCGATCGTATGATCCACCGCGTCGCGCGGAGCCCGCCATGAAGGCCTATCTCGTCCTCGATCTCGCCATTCACGACCACGCCTCGTTCAAGGCCTATATCGATGCGATCCCCGCCTTCATCGCGAGGCATGGCGGCCGCTACATCGTCCAAGGCGCGGTGCCCACGCCGGTCGAAGGCAGCTGGACGCCCGAGCGGATGGTGATCCTGGAATTCCCGTCGCGCCAGACCGCCACCGACTTCCTCGGTGATCCCGAGATCCAGCACCTCTTCGCGATCCGGCACGGCGCCACGACGAGCCGGCTGGTGCTGGTCGACGGCTGCGCGGCGTGAGCGCGCGTTGCAATGTCGTGCCGGACGACGGTGCCCAGCTAAGGAAGATCCCTATTCGTCGGCGTGACATCCGCAGTTGGCGGATCACGCGGCGCTGATCCACCCTGCGCGAGCTGCCCCGTCATTCCCCGGGGCATTCGCGGGGCGCGACAAGCTCCCTCCGTCATCCCGTTAACCATTTGCTAACCACGACGCGGGCAAGCTTTGCCGCGTCGCGCTGCGCGTGGCCGGCGACCGGACGACCACAGGACATCCTGGGCTTTGCTGCCGCCGGGCATGGCGGCGCCCCGGTTGCCGGCCGCAGCGCATCGCTGCGGCGTCCGACGCCATGCCGTCCTGTCTGTCCGGAGACCCAAGTCCTTGAGCACCGTCGGTTCGCGCGCCTTCCAGAAGGCACGACAGGAAAAGAAACAGAAGAAGCTCGTCGAGGGGCAGTTGGCGGTGGCGTTCAAGGCCTTCCAGGCCGGGCGCCAGGCGGAGACGCAGGCGCTGTGCGCGAAGCTGCTGCAGGAGGTCCCCGGCTGCTTCGATGCCATGCATCTGCTCGGCGTGTCCCTGGTGTCGTCGGCACGCTTCGCCGAGGCCACCGCCTTCCTGGCGCAGGCCGTGGCGATGGAGCCGAATTCCGCCGACGCGCAGTCCAATCTCGGCTGGGCGCTGGTCAATTGCGAGCGCTACGAGGAGGCGCGCGCCGCGCTGGAGCGATCGCTGGCGCTGCGCCCGAATGCGCCGATCACCTTGCGCAACCTCGCGATCGCGCTGCTGCGGCTCGGACAGGGCGAGGCCTCGCTCGCGGCCGCGACGCGGGCCCTCGAGCTCAAGCCCGACGACGTCGATGCCTGGTGCAATCGCAGCGTCGCCGAACTGATGCTGCGGCGCTGGGACGCCGCTGCCGCCAGCGCCGAGCGCGCGCTGGCCTTCAACCCGAACCATTTCGAGGCCACGGTCAACAAGGGTCTCGCGCATCTCGAGCTGCACCATTTCGAGCTGGCGGAAGCGACCTTCAACGCGGCGCTGGCGGCACGCCCGGCCCACGCCGAGCTGCGGGCGCATCGCGGCCGGCTCTACATGATCTCTGGACGCACCGCGGACGCCGAAGCCGATTTCGACGCCGCCGTGACGCTCGATCCCAATCTGCAATTGGGATGGCAGGGCAAGGCGCAGATCTGCATCCTCAACGGCAACGTTGCGCAGGCGATGGCCGCCTGCAAGCGCGTGCTCGACACCAATCCGAAGGCGCAGGTCGCGCTCACCTTGCTCGGCGCCTGCCGCGGCCGGCTCGGCGACGTCGCAGGCGCCATCGCCCAGTTCGACCAGGCGCTCGCGGTGCAGCCGGACTATGACGAGGCGATCACCAAGAAGATCTTCTACCTCGACTTCCTGCCCGGCGCCGACTTCGCGGTCCAGCAGGCGGCGCGGCAGTATTGGTGGATGGCGGTCGGCTCCAAATTCCCGCGCCGCAAGCTTGCGCCGCGCTCGCTCGATCCCGACCGGCGCATCGTCGTCGGCTACGTCTCGGCCGACTTCCGCATGCACTCGGCGGCCTTCGCCTTCCTGCCCGTGCTGCGCGGCCACGACAAGACGCAGGTCCAGGTCAACTGCTACTCGACCTCGCCGCGGCACGATTCCTACACCGCGACATTCCAGTCGATCGCCGACGTCTGGGTCGAGGCCTCGAGCCTGTCCGACGACGAGCTGGCCGACCGCATCCAGGCTGACGGCGTCGACATCCTGGTCGACCTCTCCGGCTACACCACGGGCACGCGCATGCCGGTGTTCGCGCGCAAGCCGGCGCCGATCCAGGTCACGGCCTGGGGCAGCGGCACCGGCACGGGCCTTGCCACCATGGACTACTTCTTCGCCGATCCGGTCACGGTACCCGAGAGCGTCCGGCCGCTGTTCGCCGAGCACGTCCACGACCTGCCGTCGGTGATCACGATCGATCCGGTGCTCGACGTTCCGCCGGCACCGCTGCCGATGCTCACCAACGGCCACGTCACCTTCGGCGTCTACAACCGCATCGACAAGATCTCCGACGCGGCGATCGCGCTGTGGGCGCGGCTGCTCGCCGAGATCCCCGACGCGAAGCTCGTCGTCAAGCATCTCGCGCTCAACGATCCCGCGGTGCGCGACGGGCTGCTCGCCCGCTTCGTTGCCCAGGGCGTGCCCGAGGCGCGCATCCTCTGCCTCGGCGCCAGCGAGCGCGTCGAGCATCTCAAATCCTACGAGCGCATCGACATCTCGCTCGACCCGTTCCCGCAGAACGGCGGCATCTCGACGTTCGAATCGCTCTACATGGGCGTGCCGGTCGTCGCCAAGCTCGGCGCCGGCGCGGCCTCGCGCGCCGCCGGCGGCATCCTGACCGCGGCCGGCCTCGCTGACTGGGTCGCCGACAACGATGACGGCTACATCCGGATCGCCAAGAGCTTTGCCGCGCAGCCCGAGCTGCTGGCGAAGCTGCGGGCGGAGCTGCCCGGCATTGTCGCACGCTCGCCGGCCGGCGACGTCGCCAACTACACGCGCTGCGTCGAGGCCGGCTATCGGCAGTTCTGGCGCGACCATTGCGCCAAGGCAAGCAAGGCCGGCGCCTGATCGCGCCGGCATCGCCGAGGTCAGCATCTCGCAGCAGGCCTAGAGGCCCGATCGCAAGAACGTCCCGCGAGCGCACGAGCCGCGCTCACGACGGTCCGGCTTCGACCGCTCCCTGCAACCGCAAGCTGCACCGGTTTCCAGCGAGCCATTGTGGCCGCGTGCGATGAGGCGACGACTCTCGGACTGATATCGCGGCGTTTCTCCGTCCAGACCGAGGCGCAATCAAGCCTATGGCTTTTTGGTGGCAAGGATGCGCCTCGCAGCAGCCCCGGCTGCGCCCAACCGGCGAGTAGTAGACCTCATTCCTCAACCAAGGAGATAATGCGCGAAAATCGGCCGCGCCTCACGATCGCCGTGCGGCCGGCAACGGAGGAATTTGGGGCATGCGGGTCGCGTTGTTGAGTTGCGTCGTTGCGGCGGGATTGAGTCTGGTGGCACCGTTGCTGCCGGCCATGGCACAGACGGCGCGGACCGGAAGGCCGGCGGCGGCAACGGCCGCCGCGGCCGGCGAAGGCGGCAAGCTGCAGGAGTCCAACGAATGGACGGTCGGCGTCGCCGGCGGCCTGCTCGAAGGCACCAACATCCGTTTTGCGGCCGAGATGGCCAAGGTGCTCGACGACCGCCCGAACCTGCGCGTGCTGCCGATGGTGACCTACGGCGCACTCGGGAACATCGAGGACCTGCTCTATCTGCGCGGCGTCGACGTCACCATCACTTCGGCCGACGTGCTCGATGAGTTCGTCCGCAACGGCACGCTCGCCAACATCAAGAACCGGATCCGCTACATCTGCTCGTTCTACATCAACGAGATGCATGTCTACGTCCGCCCGGAGATCAGGACGCTCGAGGATCTCGCCGGCAAGAAGGTCTCCTTCAACACCGTGGGCAGCGCCGCCAACCTCACCGGCGGCATCGTGTTCGACCGGCTCAAGATCGGCGCGGAGAAGGTGTTCATCAACAATTCGGTGGCGTTGGAGAAGATGCGCAGCGGCGAGATCGCCGGCGTCGTCCACGTCACCGGCAAGCCGACCGATCTGTTCGCCAAGTTCAAGCCCGAGCCGGGCTTCCACTTCCTGCCGATTCCGTTCGCGCGCAGCCTGCAGGACTACTACGTGCCGACCAAGCTGACCTCGCAGGACTACCCCAATCTGCTCAAGCCCGGCGAGAGCGTCGAGACCATCGGCGTGCCGCAGGTGCTGGCGGTCTACAACTGGCCGCCGGAGACCGAGCGCTACCGCCGCGTCGCGCGCTTCGTCGACTATCTGTTCAAGCGGTTCGATCAGTTCAAGCGGCCGCCGTTCCACCCCAAATGGAACGAGATCAGCCTCTCCTCCTCGCTGCCCGGCTGGACCCGCTTCCGCGCCGCGGAGGAGCTTTTGGCCAGCACGCGCGCGCCGCAGGCCGACGGCGCCGCCATCAAGCAGCAGTTCGACGAGTGGATGAGCGCAAGGGCACCGACCGGCGGCCGGCGAATGAGCGAGGACGAAACCCGGGTGCTGTTCGAGCAGTTCCGCGACTGGATGAAGCGCGACGGCGGCCAGCCGGCGCGGTAGCGCCGATGGTTCTGGCGTAGAGCATGATCCGGAAAAGTGGAAACCGGTATTCCCTCGCGACAAACGCCGAAGGCGTTTGCGCGGAGATCATGCTCAACAAAGAGATGAGGCTACGGCGCAGCCGGCTTGGCGCGCAGCGCCGGCGGCGTGTCCGGCTGCGCCAGCGGATGGGCGGACGCGAAGGCCGGCAGTGCCATCGCGGCCTCGACGACGCGCTGCACCGTCGGCGTCGCGGCGAGGTCGAGGCCTTTATTGCGCGCGTAGACGGCGTGGCCGGCGAGGCAGATGTCGGCCATCGTCGGCGCATCGCCGTGGCAGAACCGGCCGGTCGCGACATGGCCTGCAAGCTGGGCCTCGATCGCGACCAGCATCTCCGCCGTCCAGTGCCTGAGCCAGGCCGCGCGTGCCGCGTCGTCCACGTGCAGCGCTTCGGTGAGATAGCGCTGCACCCGCGGCGTCGTCAGCGGATGCGCATCGCAGGCGATCATCGCCGCCAGCGCCCTCACCCGCGCGCGCCCCTTGGCATCACCAGGCAGCAGCGCCGCGCCGGAACAGGCCTCGTCGAGATAATCGAGGATCGCCAGCGACTGCGTCAGCACGGTGCCGTCGTCGAGCACCAGCGCCGGCAGCGCCATCTGCGGATTGAGCGCGGCATAGGCCTCGTCCCGCTGCTGCTGCCGGTCGACATCGACCGCGACCTGCTCATAGGCGATGCCCTTGAGGTTGAGCGCGATGCGCACGCGAAAGCTCGCAAGCGACTGCCAGAACGAATAGAGCTTCATGCGGGTCCCCCTTCACCTCAATATCGCATTTCAGCAACCAGTATCGTTTCGATGAAGGCGCCCGCCGCTTCCGAATCGTCTTGCCCGAGGCTCGTCCCGTCACTCCGTGCCCGGCGTGAAGTCCTGGTCGGCAACGCCGGCGGTCTGCGGCACCTTGATGACCACGGCGGCGCGATTGAGCGCCTGGTGGCAGGAATTGCAGGCGGCCGTGAGGTCGGCATAGGAGCGCTCGAAGCGGCCGATGTCCTTCTGCTTGATGGCCTGCGCCAGCTCGTCGAACGGCTGCTGCGTCACGGCCGTCGTCATGTCGGCGAACGAATTGCCCTCGACCAGCGGCTGCGCCCGGCTGACACGGTTGAACGCGCCCTTGAGATTGCCGAGCTCATAGGCGCTGAACGCCCAATTGCCGCTATGGCCGGCGATCCAGAGCCTGAGATGGCGCGGCTGGATGGTCGCGATCATCAGGTCGCTGACGGTCGGCAGATAGGCCGGTGCTGGTGCGGGTGTCGGCGTCTCCGCCCTTGGCGCGGCGATCGCGATGAGCGATGCAAGCCCGGCAAGGCCAGCGGCCGTCACTGTCAGCCGCAGACCATGGCGGAGCTTCGGTCGATGCATCTTCGGGTCTCCTGAGAAAAATTTAGAAGCCTTCTAAAGAGCAACGTCCCGCATCGCCAATCGCAATCGCTGATCGCAGCGATCAGAAAAACTTGAAGCTGCCCGCCGCACGACGCGCACGATACGGACACATTGCCTGGTGCCGTGGGCACTCGGCCCGCGCCCCCTCCAGGTCGAACTGGAATCGCCTGCAACCTCCGCGAATGGAAGCGGCGGATCACCCTGCTGATCCGCGCCAAGGCGCGATGAGACAGAGTTGATCGAGCCTGAGCAAAACCGCGAGAGCTCCTCCAGGTCTCCCTGCAATTCTTGATTTATCGAAACAATCTGCTTTCTTTTTTTCCGAGTTGCTCGATCATCCCTGCGTCGGTGAGCGGTCAATGCGATGCGCCGCTTGCGGAGCGCGTCGCCGCGGTGCCTTGCGGGCCATGGCGGCAACTCCCGGACGCCGACCGCCGCGGCCTGGTGATGACGCTTCGATGCCGTCCGGCCGTCGACAGAGAGCTCAGTTCACGCTCGACAGGAAGCCGGCCAAGATTGTCCGGCTCTGGCTCAGCGTCTCGATCCGTTGATCGATCAGGCCAACCTGCTCGGCCAAGATGCGTCGCAGATTGTCGCATGGCGTGAAAGCCGGCTGGTCGCTGGTCACGCATGGCAGCAACTGCTGGATCGTTTCGAGCGTCATCCCGGCCGCACCGAGCAATTTGATCCGGCGCACGGTTTCCTCTTCCGCCCGGCCGTAGTCGCGATAGCCGGAATCGGTCCGTCGCGGCGCCAGCAATCCCTGGTCTTCGTAGTAACGCAGCATCCGGACGCTGACCCGCGTCCTCCGGGAGAGCTCGCCAATCTTCACCTGAAAACCTCTTGACCCTGACAGCACTGTCAGACCTTACAGAGTCTGCTCATCCAGGTGAATGCCCTTGGAAAGGAGCAACCATGAAAGCCTATCATGTGAATGGCCATGCCGGCGCCGGCCGCCTCGTGCGGGTAGACGTCCGCAAGCCCGAACCGGGCAACGGCGAGGTCCGCATCCGCGTCGAGGCGGCGAGCCTCAACTACCGTGACCTCATCATCCTCGACCGCGCGGGCCAAGACGGGCTGGATGGCCGCATTCCGCTCTCCGACGGCGCCGGCGTCGTCGATGCCGTGGGCCCCGATGTCGCCCAATGGCAGGTCGGCGACCGGGTCGCCGCGTCGTTCTTTCGCGATTGGGTCTCGGGTCCGTACAAGACCGACTACGTCGCGTCAGCGCTGGGCGGCAACACGATGGATGGCATGCTGGCGGAGCATGTCGTGCTGCCGGCCACGGCGGTGGTCGCCGTGCCGGAGCACCTCACGTCGATCGAGGCCGCGACCCTGCCCTGCGCCGCCGTCACAGCCTGGCATGGCCTCGTCACGCGCGGCGGGATGGGCCAAGGCGACACGCTGCTGGTGCAGGGCACCGGCGGCGTCGCGCTGTTCGGGCTCCAGTTCGCCACCGCGCTGGGCGCGCGTGCGATCGTGATCTCGTCGTCGGATGAGAAGCTCGCCCGTGCCAAGGCGCTCGGGGCTGCGATCCTGATCAACTACCGCACCACGCCTGACTGGGACGTGGCACTGATGACGGCGACCGGCGGCCAAGGCGCCAGTCATATCCTCGAGCTCGGCGGCCCCGGCACCTATGACCGATCGATGCGATCGGTCGCCTCGGGCGGCAAGATCGTTCAGATCGGCGTCCTGACCGGATTCGGCCCGAAGCCCGACCTCGCGCGCCTGCAGTGGGAAAATGCCGACATCATCGGCGTCACCGTCGGATCGGTCGACCATTTCACCGCCATGAATCGTTTCCTGACCGAACACGCGATCCACCCGATCGTCGATCGGGTCTTCGGCTTCGACGAGGCTCCCGAAGCGTTCGCCCGTCTCCGGTCGGCCTCGCATTTCGGCAAGATCGTTTTGAAGCTATAGGCGAGAGGATGTGAGCACTTCGCCGATCTGCGACGACGGAAGGTGCGTCGTCGCGGAATGCTCGCCGTCTGCCACGGAACCGGCCGGCCATCTCTCTGCGCATCCCGCCGTCGTTGCCGATCTGGATCGACACCATCGGCGGCACCCGCCGTTCCTTAGGTTGAAAATGGTTCGACTAGATCACGCGGCCACGATTACGGAACAGGCATATGCCGATAGCTCCGACGCCCTCAATCAAGTCGCCGCTTGACGAATGTGCTTCTTTATGGATTTGCCGATAGCGCGAGCAAGCAAGACCGGCACGGCGTTGCCAATGTGCTTCGCCGTCCTAGTAATGTTCAGATCTTGCTCGTCGTGAAACACATAACTATCGGGAAACGTTTGAAAACGTGCGGCTTCACGCAAAGAAATGGCGCGGTTCTGCGTCGGATGACCGAAACGGCCCGTACCCAATGTGGTGCAATGGGTCGTCATGGTCGGTGCAGGATCGTTCCAGCGCATACGACCATACACGGTCACCATATACGACTTCCCGGATTCTTTACGATAGCAACTCGGTATGAGAGAGGTCTTCCAACTCGTCGCACTTCCCCCGTTCTTCGGCGTCGCCGCGATACGCATCTTGTTTAGCGGGCTCAGCTTGCTGGCACGATGCAGCGGATCCATTCGATCCATTCCGCCATCGCGCAGACGGGGCAATTCCCCTATAGTATCGCGAACCGTCACGACCGTCTCTTCGGAATGCGTCTCGGCGATAAGGTCGATCTCCCCAAGTTTTGAAGCCAGCAAGACGAGCCGATTGCGGCGCTGTGGAACGCCATACCGCGACGCGTCCACGGTCTTGAAGGAAACGCGATAGCCCAACTGAGTGAGACGCTTCACAAACGTATCGAAAACCTCATACTTCTTCTTGTTGGAGAGGTCGGGTACGTTCTCCATGGAAACGATTTCCGGCTGCACCGCGCTCACCAAACGCATGAACCGGTACAACGGATACCAACGCTCTCGAGTTTTCTCCTTCGAAAGTTTCTTGCGCGTCAGGGACGAATACGGCTGGCATGGCGCACAACCCACAAGCACACGGATCGAGGCATCGCCGAAAAGTTTGTTCAATTCCGACGACGAGAAACGTGCGATATCTTTGCCGATGAATTTCGCGCGGTTATTGCGCTCGAATGCGAATTTGCATGACTTGTCGTTATCGACGCCAGCGACGACATCGAAGCCTTCGAGTTTGAGGCCATGCGAAAGGCCGCCGACCCCGCAGAAGAGATCGACGACTTTTATTTTCGGTTCCGCGGGCTGTTTCGCGCGACGCGTTACTCTCTTGGACATAGCACTTTACTCGCCGCGATTGAACATGAACAAGGTTGGATAAGAGTTCGGGACGACGAACGTCGGGTACATGAACTTGAGCCCTGCACCATCCGCGCTGCCCGCCCGCGTCGTAGCCGCGAAAATCCAAAGCGTCGGAATCCTTGCCGCGCGGGCCGCGTCCAACTCGCCGCCGAAAAGTATACCTGTCGATATGAAGCCTTCGTCGTCCACCCGGCGGTCGGCGGTTCTGAACCGCAGCATGATCCGGCCGCCGAACTGCTCCTTTGCTGCGACGCGACGAATTATCTCGGCGATGGTGTTGTCGCGCCAAATGTTACGGGAGCGACTCCTGATGGGCGCGATCAGAGCGGCCGCGGCCGCGGCGTCGATCTCTACGCCTTGGCGTCCTCGGCTCACCATTTCGTCGACGCTCTCGGTCGCAAATCCGAATTGATGCCGAACCAACCCAAGGACCTTCTCGTACACCCGATCGGATTGCGGAAGCACGATGTAATTCGGAAACACTTGCTTGCCGGGAACGACCGTATCGATCTTCTTGGCGTCGAGAACGCCGGGACGCGTCGCTCGCAGCCCGGACGTGTATTCGACGGGAAAGGTCGCGGGCAGCGCCGCGTGCCGTTCGATGTACGCCCGAAGATCCTCGTCCGATTGATAGATGTCGCGGAAGCGATAGTACAAGTGACGCGGGATGAAGAGGCGTGTGTACTCGATCGTCACGCTGCGATAGCCATACATTCTCGCGTGCTGATGCATCGTGTCGATTTGCGACACCTTCGCCTCGCGAATGTAGTATGTGACCAGCAGGTCTCGAATCGCGATGCCCCGACCAAGCGTATTGCCGCCGATAAGGAAGTTCAGGCCTTTGCCGTAGTTAATCCCGACGCGTTTCACCTTGGCATTGATTACCAAGAGGCGCTTCAAGGGCAGGAACTTTCGCAGCGTTTCCTTTACCTCGTCGAAGGTCGGCGTTTGAGCGCCAAGCGTCGCGGACAACCTGGCGTGGGCCGATTCCAGGTCATCGAGGACCTGCCGACCACCAGTCCCCCCCGTCAGCGCGTCCAGGACATCGGTCAAAAAGCGACCAATGCGATCTTCGGCTATAGCCTGCTCGTTGTTCTTCAGGCTCGGATGGCACAGATACGAATACCCATGGTCCTTCAGTCCAATATTGCGGATGGCCGCCGCTGCCGCCACGAGAAAAAAGAGGATAGAATCGCGTAATCCCGGCGGAATCTCGCTCCTCGCGTCCAAGAGTTGCTGCTTCTCGTTACGATCAACCAGCGTGATGAGCCGCTCGTTGTCCTCCGGCTCTTCCGTGCTGAAAAAAGCTTCGCCCCCCACGTAGGATGAACCCGCCGGAAGCATCTTGATGAAGCTTGGTCGATGGGTTGAATCGGCGCTCTGCAATAACACGGCTTGCGGCGTGCCGGTCACGCTGACATACACATGCCGCTGCACGGCCGGGCGCAGCTTGGTTTGAATAATGTTGTTGATCGGGCTCGGGCCAACGCGAACTCCGGAAGCGGCAGCCTGTTTGGTTCGCTTCCGCGTATTCGTATCGAGCGACGCCTGATCGCCCTCGTCGTCGAAAATGATTGCGGGATATTGATCGGCATCGATCGCCCGCAGGAACTTCGCCACATTCGTCAGGCTCTTGTTGCCCTTCGAGCAGACGATTAACAGGCAATTGCCAGTCCGCTCCATCACGAGCTTGGTATCCGCAACCTCCCGATCCAGCGCATCGTCTTTTGTCAGGATGAGAACGCCGGAGGTGCCGCCCGCGAAATCGAGGTGGGTCTGTCTGACAAGATCGTTGATGTTGCTAGTCATCACGATCGATATCCGGAAACCGTTGTCGAACGCCATCGCCGTGCTCGCGATCATGGCGCGCGTTTTGCCGCTCTGGATGCGGCCATAGACCAAACCGGTTATCGGCGCGTTAGGGATTCGTGCCGTGTCAAGTCCGCCATCGGCTCTGGTGCCGTAAGCTTCGATGATACCCCCAACAATGTCGGAGGCGTTCCGGCGCGCGTCCGCCTCCTGTTGACCCGTCAGTTGGAGCGCTTTGAGGGTTTCGGTGAAATGAGGCCCGTTCGTTTGCATGATGGACTAAGGTATGTTTTTTGAGGAAACAACCTAGGCTATAACTATGCCCGACGTGATGTCAAAGGACCAGCGAAGCCGCCTCATGGCCGCTGTTCGCGGTCGCAATACGCGGTTCGAGCTCAAGATCATGCGCGCCCTCAGCGCGGAGCTTTATCCGCTTGGCTACCGCTACCGCAAGCATTATCGGCGGTTGCGCGGAACACCGGATATCGTGTTTGTCGGGCATCGCCTCGTGGTATTTATCGACAGCGATTTTTGGCATGGCCGAAACTATCATCGACTAAAGTCGCGTATGAACGGGTTCTGGCGAGCCAAGATCGAGCGCAACATGGAGCGGGATCGCCAAGTCGACCGCGCGTTGAGGCGCGATGGCTGGTCAGTGCTTCGTTTTGGTGAAACCCAGATCAAGACCAATCCGCAATCCGTCGTGCGGAAGGTGAGATCGAAGCTTGAGACCAGGCAGCCCGGCGGAAACCGATGATGGGAATTGCCGAGCCCATTTTGCAGAAAAAGTTTGACGAGCTTCAGGCCCAGGTCTGCAAGACGTGGAACGGGCTTGAGCGCGAAGCTGTCATCGAAATCGTCCGCTCCGCCGATTATGCGGCCTACATTATCCAGTGCGCGTCCGAAGCGGACAATTCCCTGAACGCGGTGGCCCGGGACGAGTTGCGGCTGATCCTATTGGGTGTCGCGCCCGCGCTTGCCACTTTCCTGCCGCTGATAAAGGGAGGCCGGGGGCTGCCCTTTGGCCCGGCGGCGCCTCAGACTGCCCGCTGGATCGACCGGATGCTCTTCGAGTTCGGTACGCTTGCCCGCATGCGGCGCTTCGCCGCCTTAGAGCGGTATGGCCTCGCGCGAAGCGAAATGGTCGACGTCGCCACGATGCGGATTGAGATGAACGCTGGTGTGGGGGAGTTAATGGACGTACATGCCGCACGCTGGTTGACCGCCGAAACCATGCGCCGCGTCGCGCTCATGCAGGGTCCGACGCGTGATAATGCGTATGTAGAGAGCCTGCTGGACGCCACCTCTACCGTGCATGACGGATGGTTCATCAACTACGAAGGCCATCCCGAACTGATCGAGACGTACCGACAACGCGCAATGATCGATGTGCTCGGCTGCGCGGAAGCGGAAGCATTGCCTCACGACGCCATGATTGGCGGCAGACCATTTGCCGAATGGCGTACGCTTTGCGTGGCCGCGCTTGGTCGCGTGTTCAACCACGTCGCGTATGCCTCACGCCTCATGACGCGGTTTCCCGCTTTATCGATCCGAAACTTGCTCACGGTTCCCGTACTTCGACGCGATGCCCGTGCCGTGTGGATCGAAGCGGGAGACCAGCCGAAACATGCGAATGATACGATCGCGCACTTGGCTTTGGACGCGCAGTCGATCGCGTCCTGGCAGCACCACCACGAAATCCCGGCTCCGTTCTATGTGGACGTTGGCGGCGGCTGGCTTCTGCTTCCGTTGTTCGGCGGCCTTCTCAATCCCGTTTGCGGCCTTGTTCGCACACTGCGGTTGAGACACACCCGCGACTGGGACAAAGCAGTGGATGGGCGCGAGGTGTATTTTCGCGAGGACCTGAAAAATCACTTTGGCGAACCACGCTTCCATGTGCCTGATCACGGCATGACACTCCGTCGTGAAGACGGCAGCCATATCACCGATGTGGATGCGGCCATTCTTGACCGCCAGACCGGTGATCTCGCTCTGGTTCAGCTGAAGTGGCCCGATATACACGGTATGTCGCCGAAGGAGCGCGAAAGTCGAAGACTTAATCTGCTCAAGGCAAATGAATGGGTGGATCGGGTCTCTAGTTGGGTCGATGGGCGCAGCGCGAGACGGATTGCAAAAGCGCTTGGCATGCCCGACGGAGCCTCTGAATCGAAACCGCCGACCCTTATGGTGATTCCGCGGTATGCAGCCCGGTTCACGCTGAATGACCACCTTGATGAACGCGCCTGTTGGGTCGCATGGCCCGAAGTGGTGCGGATGCGGACAGAAAACAAAGAGGCCGAAGCCCCTCTGTTCGACCTCCATCGCGACTTCAAGAGTGGCGGATCTCTCGCATCCTATAGTCGCCCGGAGGACTTCACTTACAAGCTACGCGGGCTAGACGTTCTTGTATCGGCGCTGTAAGGCGCGACCGCTGCGCGGCTCTCGTGAACCGAGCCGCTCTGCGTCTTGACGCTGCAGCTTGGATCCGCGCGCATGATCGACCCTGCAACACTCTTGCGTCCAGCTTCTAGGCCCAAGTCACACAGTAATTTTTCTATTTCCTTTTTTCAGAAATCATGCTTATATCCCCCCGTCCTGCTTCCGCCGGAGGGGCGTGTCGCGACCGTCATGAGACGTGGGGAGTGGGATGCGATGGGCGCGAGGAATCGCAGCGTGGCCCCTGGTCGCGCGGACGAACGGTTCGTTGCGCACGGCGAAATCGTGCGGTCCTGACACCCCGATGCTGGTGTCCCGCGGCTGGCGTGCGCAAGCGCGCCGTCGCGCATGGTGGCCAACAAGCCCGGTGCACCAGGGAGACCACGTATAAGCCGTTCCAACCGTCGCGCAGGGAAGGCCGGGTGTTTCGGCCAGACCTGTGGTGACTGCCGCCTGCTTTTTTTCTGCAGGCGGGCCACGGGCGCGGCCAGCGCCCGGCCTTCCCTGCGCCCTCCATCCGATCGAGGGCGGACCTGACGCACAACTCGGGCGCACGGCGCCGCGAGACCGCGGGCGCACGCCAACCAAGCCGATGCAGGAGACCGACCGATGCAGATCAGCGCCTGGCTCGCCGAGTGCGCCCGCTCTCCTGCCCCCCGCAACCTTTTGTTAACCGCCGTTAACCGAACGCTAACCAACCACCGGGCAAAAATTGCCGGGTGGAATGTGCGTGTCGTGGTTGGGTGCAGTTGACGGAGGAGACCTTCCGTGGACGCCGGCGCGGTACCTCAGTTTCGGAACGGCGGCCCTGCGGCCGTCGCGCAGTCGTTTGGGGCCGGCACACGCGGCCGGCGGGAAGGGGCGAAAGCCATGGTCGACGTCACGGCGGGTCAGGGGGTCGGATCTCCGGCCGGCGGGTTCTCATTCGCTGACCTCAAGACAGCAGTCCTGCGCGGCGACATCGCGCTGGCGCTCGGCATCCTTACCATCCTGGTGGTGCTGATCCTGCCGCTGCCCTCGCTGGTGCTCGATCTGTTCCTGGCGATCTCGATCACCCTGTCGATCCTGATCCTGATGACCGCCTTGTTCATCCAGGCGCCGCTGGAATTCTCGTCCTTCCCGACCATCCTCCTGATCTCCACGATGCTGCGGCTGTCGCTCAACCTGGCTTCGACCCGGCTGATCCTGTCGCGCGGCCACGAGGGCACGGATGCCGCCGGCCACGTCATCGAGGCGTTCGGCAACTTCGTGATGAGCGGCAATTTCGTCATCGGCATCATCGTGTTCGCCATCCTGGTGACGGTGAACTTCGTCGTCATCACCAAGGGTTCGGGCCGCATCGCCGAGGTCGCGGCGCGCTTCCATCTGGACTCCATGCCCGGCAAGCAGATGGCGATCGACGCCGACCTCTCCGCCGGCCTGATCGACGAGAAGGTCGCCAAGATCAGGCGCAAGGAGCTGGAGGACGAAAGCGGCTTCTTCGGCGCCATGGACGGTGCCTCGAAATTCGTCCGCGGCGACGCCGTCGCCGGCCTGCTCGTCGTCTTCATCAACATCATCGGCGGCATCATCATCGGCGTCGCCCAGCAGGGTCTCGGCTTTGCCGAGGCCGCCCGCACCTACACCACGCTGACCGTCGGCGACGGCCTCGTCACCCAGGTGCCGGCGCTGATCGTCTCGACCGCCGCGGGCCTCCTGGTCTCCAAGGCCGGCGTCAGCGGCGCCGCCGACAAGGCGCTGATCAAGCAGTTCTCGGGCTATCCGCAGGCGCTCGGCATGTCGGCCGCCGTGATGCTGGTGCTGGCGCTGCTGCCGGGCATCCCGACCCTTCCGTTCCTGGCGCTCGGCGGCGGCGCCGCCGCGCTCGCCCTCAAGGCGCGCAAGCAGAAGGAGGTCGCGAAGGCCGAGGAGGTCGCCGCGGCTGCAGCGCCGGCGGCGGCTGCCACCGCCGCGGCCGCCGAGGAGCCGATCTCGGCCGCGCTCAAGATCGACGACCTCAAGATCGAGCTCGGCTATGCGCTGCTGCCGCTCGTGAACGCACCCGACGGCACCGACCGCCTGACCGACCAGATCAAGGCGCTGCGCCGGTCGCTGGCGATCGAGATGGGTTTCGTGATGCCGTCGGTGCGCATCCTCGACAACGTGCAGCTCGAGGCCAACACCTACATCATCAAGATCAAGGAGGTCGACGCCGGCTCCGGCAAGATCTGGCCGAGCCAGTTCATGGTCATGGACCCCGGCGGCAACCAGGTCGCGGTGCCCGGCATCCACACGACGGAGCCGACCTTCGGCCTGCCCGCCACCTGGGTCGACGCCGGCCTGAAGGAAGAGGCGACGCTCAAGGGCTACACGGTCGTCGACGCGGCGACCGTGCTGTCGACGCACCTGACCGAGCTGCTCAAGGCCAATATGAGCGACCTGCTGTCCTACGGCGAGGTGCAGAAGCTCCTGAAGGAGCTGCCGAAGGAGCAGAGCGAGCTGGTCAAGGACATCGTGCCGACGCAGATCACGATTTCCGGCATCCAGCGCGTGCTGCAGCTGCTGTTGTCGGAGCGCATCTCGATCCGCGACCTCTCGACCATCCTCGAAGGCATCGCCGACGCGCTCGCGTTCTCGCGCAACCCGGCCACGATCGTCGAGCACGTGCGCGCCCGCCTCGCCCGCCAGATCTGCGCTCAGAACACCTCGCCGATGGGCTACCTGCCGCTGATCGCGCTGTCGGCCAGGTGGGAGCAGGCGTTTGCGGAATCGCTGATCGGCCAGGGCGAGGAGCGCAGCCTGGCGATGCAGCCGTCGAAGCTGTCGGAGTTCATGACCGCGACGCGCGATGCGTTCGAGCGCGCCGCGCGCGAGGGCGAATCGCCGGTGCTGGTGACGTCGGCCGCGATCCGGCCCTTCGTGCGCTCGCTGGTCGAGCGCTTCCGGGCCCAGACCACGGTGCTGTCGCAGGCAGAAATCCATCCGCGGGCGCGGCTGAAGACGGTGGGGAGCGTGTGACGGCTGGCGTTGCGGAACCGCGGAATCCCGAGCGCGTTTGATCAGCGGGGCCGGCGCCAGGCGCCGGCTTTTGCCGTTTTTACCGGCAGACCACCCCTTGCTTTACCGCCACAGGCAAACAAATTCTTAAATTTGCGTTAAGTGGCTGAAGTTTCATCCGCACACCGAACAACAAGTCAAGTTATTGATATAGCTATATAAATGTATGTTTCATCGACTTTCGATCGCGAAGCATCACGCCTTATCACACACTTGTGATGTGGTCTACGAAACAGAATTGAGGTTTCCTACGTTAGTTCACGCGAGACGATGAACCGGAAAGCCCCCGGCTCACACGAATCAGCGAAGGACGGAAGACGGCAGGAGGCTTCCATGAACCACTCGATTTACAGCGCGGATCGGACCACCCACCTCAAGATCGTGGTGGTGGCGCTCGTGGCTGGCATCGCAGTGGCCGGCTTCGGCATCTCCGCCCGTCTCAACGCGGAGCCGAACTACGCGCAGACGGCAAAGGTCCTCAAGGCCGGCAAGCCGGTCGTGGTGACGAGTTCGGAGACATCGCTGGTTCGCTGACAGGAATTTCCCGAATTCACGCGGTTCTCACAGCCCCCCCAACTGGCCGCGTGGATATGTAGTAGACCCAACCCCAAGTCGACTACTGAAAACGCCCGCTCCCCACGGGCGTTTTCTTTTTTGGGCCTTGAATCACCGCGCCGGCGGCACCGTCTCGATCAGCTTGCCGGAAAAAACGATCGGCCCGGTCGCCTGCCCGGTCGGCGACCCGCCCTCGGGCTCGACCGTGACGGCGTAGGTCGCGCGACTCACGGTGTCGGCGTCGTAGGACGAGAGAACGGGACGGCTGGTGAAGTCGCTGCCGCCGATCACGCCGAGCGAGCGCGGCTTCTGCAGCTTGTCGGATACGAGCCACAGCTCGAAGCTCTTGCCCGGCTCCGGCGCAGCGCCGACCCGGCGCACGGTGTAGCTTTTGCTGGCAGCATCGACGGTCAAGATGAACGCCGGCGACGCCGCGTCCTTCTGCAGGAGGGCAACGAACTGGGCGGAGGGTTGCGCGACCGGCACCTTGACCTCCACAGTCTGGATCCGCGGCTTCGGCCGCAATGGCTGCGGCAAGAGATCGGGGCGGTAAACCTGGACACCGACCAGCGCGAGCAGCACGGCCGCGAGCGCGGTCATGCTGTTGGCAACCGCGCGCAACTGCCGGACCTTGGACGAGAGCCGCACCACATTCGCATCGTCATTCGCGATCTCATGCGCTGCAGACGCGCTGCGCATCGCGGCGACGGCCGCGACCTCAGGCTCGGGCGCCTCGACCGAAGCCGCTTCGATCGGCCGGGCTTCCGCCGCGACAGGCGAACCCTCGGGAGGCGCAGGGTCAGGATGAACAGCAAAGACTGGAGCCTCGGCCACCGCCACCGGTTCAGCCGGCGGCGCGCTCTCGGCGAACGCGCGCAACCGCGCGATCTCGGCCTTGATGCGCTCCCACAGCTCGGGGCGCGGCTCGACCAGCCCGACCATCTGGTTGAGCGGACCGAGACGAAATTCCCACGCCTGGACCAGCGCGACAAAATCCTTGTCGACCACCATCATGGTCTCGACCTGCGCCCGTTCGGCGGCGTCGAGCGTCCCGAGCGCATATTCCGCCGCCAGCGCGATATGGTCTTCGCTATACGCCATCACAGGTCCAGGTCACGTCCTACAAGGTCTCTCGCCGGCTCGAACGGCACCTCATCCGAGACCGAGGCATTGGCGGATGTCCATCATGCTCCGCCGCAACCAGGTCTTCACCGTGTTCACCGGCGCCTCGAACTTGGTCGCCAATTGCTCGCGGCTCCAGCCGTTATAGTAGGCAAGCAGCACGAGCTTCTGGCGGTCGGGCTCGAGCTGGCCGACACATTCCAAAAGACGCTTGAGCTCCTCCGACATCTCGCGCCGCGCCAGCGGATCCGGCGTCTCGGCCGCAACCTCGAGCGCGGAGGGCTCATCCTCCAAAGACAACTCACCGCGCTTGCGCACCAGGTCGATGGCGCGGTTGCGGGCGATGGCGGCCATCCAGGTGATCGGGGAAGAAACGGCCGGGTTGAACTGCGCGGCGTTGTTCCAGACCTTCACATAGGTCTCCTGGACGACCTCCTCGGCGAGGTCCTGTCGGTGCAAGATACGGAGCACGACGCCATAGAGTTTCGCGCGCGTCGCCGCGTAGAGGCGCTCGAAGGCGGCCTCGTCCCCCTTGGCAACAGCGGCAAGCAACCAGACCAGCTCTGCCGGCGTCAGCATTCAGCTTCCCCGAAAATCGCCCCACTCCCTCGTTCGAGCCTACGTCCTCCCGTAGCACAAGTCCTGGGCAACTCTCCACCGGGGCGGGCGCGACGAAAAACCCGGACCTCGCGGCCCGGGTTTTCGAAAGCGACAGCCGTGACGGCGAGAGGCTCAGGCGATGACGCCGAGCCGGGCGCGCATCAGGCCGATAGAGTCCATGTCGGCCTGCTCGCGGGCGCTCTCCTCGGCCTTTTCTCGGGCCTGGTCACGCTCGTCGAGCAGCTCGACCTTCTTCATCTCCTCGAACGCCTCGGACAACGCGGCCTTGGCGTCCTCGAGCTGGGTGCGCAGCTCGTCGGCCGAGCGCGTCAGGTTTTCCCGGCGCTGGATCGCGGCCTTGGCGTAGGTCGGATAGGCAAAATGGGTCGGGTCGTTGATGCCGGCCCGCTCCTGCTCGGTCTGGATCTCCCGCTCGAGCTCGGCCGACATGCGCTGGAAGTCAGCGATCATGCCCTCGATCTGCGTCACCCGGCGGCGTTTCTCATCCACCTGAAACTTCTTCAGACGGATCAGCGTTTCGCGCGACTTCATCGACTCATACTCCCCAGAAGTCCCGTGTACGGCGCGGGACAGGGCCGGCCGCCCTCCCTGGGCTCGCCGACTAGGCTCGTTACATGGAGGGGATGATTACCCGACAAAGTTAGCTTTCCGTTTCCAAGCGCCCCAGGATCTGTTCCAGCTCCCGATACCCGCTTTGCAACGTCGAGACCTCGTCCTTGCGCTGGCGCAGGAACGCCTCCAACGGCTCGTGCAGCCGGATCGCCTCGTCGACCTCCGGACTGGAACCGGCGCGGTAGGCGCCGAGCCGGATCAGCTCCTCCATGTCGGCGTAGGTCGCCATCACCTGGCGCGCCCGCATGATGGTCGGCAAGAATACGGGGTCGGCCGATTTCGGCATCGTCCGCGACACGGATTTGAGGACGTTGATCGCCGGATAGCGGCCGCGTTCGGCGATCGAACGTTGCATCACGACGTGGCCGTCGAGAATGCCGCGCACCGCATCCGCCACCGGCTCGTTGTGATCGTCGCCATCGACCAGCACCGTGAAGATCCCGGTGATGGTGCCGTCGCCGCTGCCCGGCCCCGCCCTCTCCAGCAGTTTCGGCAGCTCGGTGAACACGGTGGGCGTGTAGCCCTTGGCGGTCGGCGGCTCGCCAGCCGACAGCCCGATCTCGCGCTGCGCCATCGCAAAGCGCGTCACAGAGTCCATTAGACAAAGGACATCCTTGCCCTCGTCGCGGAAATATTCGGAGATCGCGAGCGTCAGATACGCCGCCTGCCTTCGCATCAGCGCCGGCTCGTCGGAGGTCGCGACCACGACGACCGAGCGCGCGAGACCCTCATCGCCGAGATCGTCCTGCAGGAACTCCTGCACCTCGCGGCCGCGCTCGCCGATCAGTCCGATCACCGACACCGCCGCATCGACGTTGCGCGCCAGCATCGACAGCAGCACCGATTTGCCGACGCCCGAGCCGGCGAAGATGCCGAGCCGCTGACCGCGGCAACAGGTGAGAAAGGTGTTCAATGCGCGGACGCCGAGATCGAGCGGCGAGCCGACGCGCCTGCGCGAATGCGCCGGCGGCGGATTGTTCCGATAAGGAACCGGCGAGGCGCCCTGCGGCAGCGGCCCCTTGCCGTCGATCGGCTCGCCCATCGCATTGATGACGCGGCCGAGCCAGGCCGGCGACGGCCGCACCTGGTTGGCCGCATTGGCGATCACGGCGCGGCAGCCGCGGCGCACGCCCTCCAGCCCGGCGAACGGCATCACCACGGCATTCTTGCCGGAGAAACCGATCACTTCGGCAGGGATGTAATTGTTGCCGGTCTCGATCACGATGCGCGCGCCGACCGACATCGCATGAATCGGCCCGGCGATCTCCACCATGAGTCCCTTCACGCCGACGACACGCCCATAGGTGTTCACGGCGTCGATGTCGCTGATCTGCTCGGCCAGGGCCTTCATTGCCAAAGCGCCTTCATCGCGAGAGAAAGTTCATTGCGCCAGAGCCTTCATTGCGAAAACCTTAAGTAGGGGCAGATTCGCGTCGTCGGTTTAACTCTGTGTTTACTCGCATCATTAATCATTACGTCATGGTCTGGAGTGACTGACGTGCTTCGCTTTGCCGCCTTCGAAAAGCGGTGAGATCTGAGAGTCGGTTAGGTCCATCTCTTAACATGGAGCTTGAACGAGGACGGCTAAGAAAAACTGCCTTATCGCAACACCTTACGGCGATTCGATAAAAATTGCACGGATAGAGCTTGCGGAGGGGAATCAGGATTTGTTAACCATCTCTCGTCAGGATCCGAATCAGTTGTTCAAAGGCGTTTTGAGTGCCGCGATGGCGGCCGACCTGACGCCCGGAGCGGCGACTATGGGGAACTGGCATGCGCGTTTTGCTGATTGAGGATGACAGCGCCGTCGCGCAGTCGATCGAGCTGATGTTGAAGTCTGAGAGCTTCAACGTCTACACGACTGACCTTGGCGAAGAAGGCGTCGACCTCGGCAAGTTGTACGATTACGACATCATCCTTCTCGACCTCAATCTGCCCGACATGTCCGGTTACGACGTGCTCAAGCAGCTGCGCGTCTCGAAGATCAAGACGCCGATCCTGATCCTCTCCGGCCTCGCCGGGATCGAGGACAAGGTCAAGGGTCTCGGCTTCGGCGCCGACGACTACATGACCAAGCCGTTCCACAAGGACGAGCTGATCGCCCGCATCCACGCGATCGTCCGCCGTTCCAAGGGCCACGCCCAGTCGGTCATCCAGACCGGCGACCTCGTCGTCAACCTGGACACCAAGACGGTGGAGGTCGGCGGCCAGCGCGTGCACCTGACCGGCAAGGAATACCAGATGCTGGAGCTGCTCTCGCTCCGCAAGGGCACCACGCTCACCAAGGAGATGTTCCTCAACCATCTCTACGGCGGCATGGACGAGCCCGAGCTGAAGATCATCGACGTCTTCATCTGCAAGCTGCGCAAGAAGCTCGCCAACGCCTCCGAAGGCCGCAACTTCATCGAGACCGTCTGGGGCCGCGGCTACGTGCTGCGCGAGCCGCACGACATGGACGAGCGCATCCCCGCCTGATCTTTCACTGGGTACTCCGGCAGGCCTCACCGGCTTGCTCCTCCCAGACTGGGCCCCGCCGCAAATGGCGGGGTTTTTGTTTGTGGGGGGTGTGATTGCTGTGGGGCCGGTGCTTGTTTGCTCGGAGCCTTGGGGGCGCTCGACCCAAACTCTCGCGACCCGATCAGTGCGCTCCCCTCCCCCTTGCGGGGAGGGGTCGGGGGTGGGGGTCCACGGAAATGGACTTCATGGAAGCCACCCCACCGACAGCTGATTAGTCATCCCTACAGCGCACACGCCGCTCGTGCCTGCATGCGCCACAAACTTCGTTCGGAGCAAGAAACCCCCACCCCCAACCCCTCCCCGCAAGGGGCTACGGGATGCCCGAAAGCGATTCCAAGCGATTTCTGGATGTGATTCAAAGTTTTCGACCGGTTCGGTGGAGAG